>JAOTSA010000043.1 GCA_030247515.1 Sulfurimonas sp.
TTGGCTAGTTTTGTAAGCGGTCTGCCTCTTTTTGCGGTGCGTAGCCACAAACTCAGTCTTGCTATCTCAACTGCGCCCTCGTTTATGTCCACACCGTAAAGGTTGTGTTCTAACACCTCTTTTTCTGCCTCATATACGGCGAACAAATCGCCCATGAGTGCTAAGTCATTTTGGAGTTTTTTGTGTTCTTTGAGTAGGTATTCTAAGGATTGATTGAGAAACGCTCCGCTTCCGCATGCGGGGTCTAAAATCTTTAAGTTTAAGAGCCAATCTTTGTAGAGGAGCAGATTTTCTTTTGTTTGTTGCTCTGCTTTGGTCGGGTTTTTAGGGTTTTTGGGCGAAACTAAAGTCTCACTTCCTATGCAGAGTTCTTCTCTTTTGCCTTCACACAACTTGCCTAAAGTGTTTTGCACGATGTACTCGGTGATGTAAGCAGGAGTGTAAAACACACCGTCTTTTTTTCTCTTCGACTGTTTTTTGTCAAAGTCGTTGTTTAAAAGCTGTGCGCTTATCTCTTCTAGTTCGCTAATGGAGTTCTCAAAGATATGCCCTAAGATGTTTACGGAGATATCGCTTCCAAAGTTGTACCCAGAGAGGATTTTTGCCCGTGCATCTAAAACTTCGTTGTCAATGACAAGTCTGTTAAGCAACTCGTCCTCTGCAAACAGTCCGCCGTTGTACATGGTGATGTCAAGGTCTTCATCCCCTGTATTTATGGCTTCAAAATAGGCTTTGTACGAATCGTAAAGAGTAAAGTTTTTGACAAGTTTTTTTACTACTTTTTGATGCTCAATAATTGTGCCGATTGTTTCTTCTGGTAAAAGCTTGGTGTCTTCGCCAAAGAGTATAAATACGATGCGGTCTATGAGTTTTTGAGTTGCGTTTAAGAGTACTAGCTTGTCTATATCTGGGTTGTTTTTGAGAATGTTCTCAAAAAGCTGTGTTCTAAAAGCTGTGTAGTCTTTGTAAAGTTTATTTGAGACATCCTGCTCATGAATGAGTGATTTCTCTTTTAGTTTTAGTGGCAAGCCCTCTTTTATGCTCTCATAACTCAAAATAGTATGAAGCTTTTTAAAACCCTCATAGTCAAGGTCAAAAAGAAAAAACTGCTCGTATGCCGTGGCTTTGTCAAAGTAAAATCTTAGTTCGTTGAAGTTGGAGACGATGACATATTTCGCATCGTTGTTGTGTTGCAGGTAGCCAAAAGCTTGTCGCACCGCACTCTCTTCACGGTTGTACTTTTTGTCCAAATCTTTGGTTTTTTGGTCTTTTAGCTCTATGACTGCTACCACTTTGTCATCAACCAAAAGCGCACCGTCTGCTTTTTGTCCGTTTGTCTCGTTCTTTTTTTCTCTCTCTAGCGTGTAATGTTCATCAGTGGAGCGGGTTTTAGAGATATAACCGAGGCAGTTTTCAAAGATGTCTTCTAAAAAACCATCTTGATAGTCCGTTTCTATCCATGAAGAAATCTTCTCTTTTTTGGCTAAAAAGTTTTTGTATTTCTGCCATCTGTTTTCTATGAGTTTTTCATCTTGTTTTTGTATAAAATCGTTAAGTACTTTTTGCCCAAAAAGTTGTTGCATGGCATTTTCCGTTGTTTTATTGTTGATTGTATCTTAACTTATCCTTGCTATGTAAATCGTTAAACTTTTGTCAAATGTTTTTTACCCTCTGTTTATCCCTTTTGCACAAACGTATCCACTGCTAAATGCCCATTGGAAGTTGTATCCACCCAATTCTCCCGTTACGTCAACCGCTTCGCCTATAAAGTAGAGATTTTTCACATCCAATGCTTCCATGGTGTATGGATTTAACTCATCACTCAAAACTCCGCCACGGCTTACTTCGGCTTTGCTAAAACCAAAATTTCCTGCTGGTGCGAACTCGTATGTGTGGATTTTTGCTAGTTTCTCTTTTGCTGTGCTACTGATTTTTTTACACTCGGTGTCTTCTACTCCTAGTGCTTCCAATAGTGCTTTTGATAGTCTTTTTGGGAGCGGGATGAGGGAGCTTAAGAGTTTTTTGCTCCCTTTTATAAGCTCTAAAATGTTGGTATCGGGGAGAAAATCTATGACAATATTTCCCTTTTGCCAGTAGAGTGATGTACTTAAAATGGCTGGTCCGCTTATGCCTTTATGGGTAAATAGCAGCTCTTCTTTGATGGTTTTTGCGCCTACTTTTACAGTGACTGGGCAGCTAAGACCGCTTAGCTCCCTCATCCAAAACTGCTCTTTTTGAACGGTAAGCCCCACAAGTGCGGGAGCGAACTCTTTTACTTTTATGCCAAAACTCTTGGCTATCTCTAGGGCGATTTCACTTGCGCCTAACTCTTTGTAGCTCTTGCCGCCTGTGGCAACGACCACTTTTTTGGCTCTTAGGCTCTCTTTTTGGGTCTGAACGTGAAAAAGTTCGCCCTCTTTTTTGACCCACAAGATGTTACTGCCTAGATGCACCGCTACATCTTTTATCGCTTTTTTGAAGATTTGTATAATCTCTTCTGAGGAGTCTTTGCAGAAGTAGTAACGCTTTTTGCGGAGTTCTGGCACAACGCCGTTTTTGCGGAGGTACTCAAGCAAATCATCTCTGCTAAAACTCTCAAAAACATGAAAGATAAAATCTCTATCGCCGTCAAAGTTCTCTTGACTTAGCTGTGCGTTGGTAATATTACACTTGCCACCACCTGAAATCTTGAGCTTTTGGGCGATTTTGCTGTTGCCATCTACTACGCCCACATGTAACTTTTTATCCAAATGTGAAGCGCACATAAGCCCGCTTGCACCCGCACCAAGAATCAAAACATCGTATATTTTCATGACGAAATTATACTTTATGACACCTTTAGCTATAATGTGAAAAATCTTTAGACTTCTTACAAATAAAAAACTAAGTGAACGATTCTGCAGCATAGTGAAGCTGTGGTGAACGTGTTTTTTATTTGTAAGAAGTCTTTTCAAAGTAGCAATTTATGAGCAACAAACTTCATATCGTATCTTTAGGATGCACCAAAAATCTCGTTGACACTGAAGTCATGATGGGTAGGCTTCAAAATTTTGAGCTTACCGACAACCAAGAAGAGGCGGATGTTATCATCGTAAACACTTGTGGTTTTATTGATGCGGCAAAACAGGAGTCTATCAATACTGTTTTAAATCTTCATGATGCCAGAAAAGAGGACTCTGTTTTGGTTATGGCTGGGTGTTTGAGTGAGCGATACAAAGAGGAGCTTCGCCAAGATATGCCTGAGGTTGACATCTTTACTGGTGTTGGCGATTATGATAAGATAGATGAGCTTTTGGTGGAGAAAAAGAGCCGTTTTTCGGAGGAAGTTTACCTTATCGATGGGGCGGAAAGAGTGGTTACGGGTTCGACTTACCACGCTTATATCAAACTCTCGGAGGGGTGTAACCAAGCGTGTAGTTTTTGTGCTATTCCATCTTTTAAAGGGAAGCTCAAATCAAGAAGTTTGGAGTCCATCGCCAAAGAGGTTGAGGGGCTTGTCGCAAAAGGGTATTGGGATTTTTCGTTTGTATCGCAAGACAGCTCTTCGTTTTTACGAGACCAAAATGTCAAGGATGGGCTTAGTCTGCTTATGCAGCGCATAGAGCTTATCGAGGGGGTAAAGAGTGCGAGGATTTTGTATCTCTACCCATCAACCACAACCCTCACACTTCTTAAAAACATAGCAAAAAGCGAGATTTTTCACAACTACTTCGATATGCCTATCCAACACATCAACAACGATATGTTGCGCATCATGAAGAGAGGTTTTGGCACAAAAGAGACGCTTGAACTTTTGGAGTTTATGAGAGGACTTCCAAACTCATTTGTGCGTACAAGTTTCATCGTCGGGCATCCGCAAGAGAGTGAAGAGATGTTTAAAGAGATGTGCGAGTTTGCGGCTAATTTTGGTTTTGACCGTATCAATGTTTTTGCATACTCCGATGAAGAGACGACAACAGCGCATGAGATGAGCGAGAAAATCCCTGCAAAAGTTATCAACAAAAGAGCGGCGGTTCTGGGCAAAATAGCTTCTGAAGTTATGGAGAAATCGCTTCAAGGCGAAATCGGTAAAGAGGTGCAAATCGTCATTGATGGGCAGAGCGATGAGCATGAGTATCTGCTTAGTGCAAGAGAGCTTCTTTGGGCGCCTGAGATAGATGGCGAGATTTATGTAAACGACCAGACAAATGAGGCGGAGCTGGAGTTTGGCAAAGTCTATAGAGCAAAAATCACTGGCAGTGTCGGCTCTATCTTGACTGCAACTGCCCAGAATGATTGAAGAGTCTCTCCTCTTAACGCTTAAGAGTAAAAAAAATCTCTTAGCGTTTTCGGGCGGAGCGGATTCTACTGCACTCTTTTTTCTCCTTTTAGAACACAATATCCCTTTTGATATCGCCATTGTTGACTATGGAGTACGTGAGCAGAGCAAAGAGGAAGTTGCCTACGCACGGGAGCTTGCCAAAACACACAACCTTAAGTGCCATCTACACACCGCTCCAAAAATAGAGAAAAACTTTGAAGCAAAAGCACGTGAGATTCGCTACGCTTTTTTTGAAAAAATAATCAAAAAAGAGGGTTATGAAAATCTCCTCACCGCACATCATCTTGGAGACAGGTTTGAGTGGCTTCTTATGCAGTTTTGCAAAGGTGCGGGATGTGTGGAGCTTGTAGGGATGCAAAAAGAGCAAAAAAGAGAGTTTTACACTCTTGTGCGCCCACTCTTGCATCTTGACAAAAAAGAGCTTCTGGCATATCTGCAAGCAAATAAAAGAGTCTATTTTGAGGATGAGAGCAACATGGATGAGGATATAAAAAGAAACTCATTTAGACACAACTACTCGCTTCCTCTTTTGGAGAAGTATCTTGGCGGTATCAAGAAGAGTTTTGAGTATCTTGATGAAGATAGAGCAGAGTTAATTGATGAGATAGAGCTAAAGAGTGTTGGGGATTTTACATATTTTAAAAGCTCACATAACAAAAGAGCAGATATTTTTGCAGTTGATAAATACCTAAAATCACAACTCTATATGTTGAGCGCAAGTGAGAGAGAAGCTCTTAAAAAGGGGCTTTTAGTCATTGCTGGAAGACGTTTTATAGTAAGTCAAGATGGGGGATATATCTTTATAGTACCGTATGAAAAAGAGAAAATCAAACTGGATGAGAAGTTTAAAGATACATGCAGAGTTTTAAAGATAGAGCCAAAACTCCGCCCATATCTCTACAAAAACAGTAACGCTTTTTCTAAAATCAAAGAGCTATTTACTGCTATTTGAATCTTTTTTGTTATTATAAACACGCATCGTAAAAGAGGAGTGAATCATCTCTCCCTCTCTTTTAAAATTGATAGGAAAGTTTACAGATATAATCCAATCACCCTTGCCCAGCGCATCTAAAAAGTTATAAAAACTCTTTGGCGAGCTTATTTCAGAGCTTGCGTTGACCTCATAAACACTAAAACCATCTTCTTCCTCTTCAAGAGCCTCTTTTTTAAAAACATGTAAAGAGGCAAAAAAAGCTTTATGTTGTTTCATGAAGCGTTCAGGATTAAATCCTGTTTCAAATGCTTTGATGGCATGGAGGTTGTCACTTTGGAGCTTTTGAAGAATCACCTCTTTTTGGGCTGCAAAATCACTTAATTGTTTTAATTCTAGGTTTTCTTTGGCAAGTTCACCTCTTTTGATGCGATACTCCTTGCCCTCTGGAATCAAAACCACAAACGAAAAAGCCAAAACAAAAATAAGCAAAAAGAGAGAAGATGCCAAAAGGTAGATACTCTGTCTTGAGATATTAATCTTCATTATCTTCCTCCCTTTTTTGCTCTGCCGCCTCTGCGCCTAGCGTTTCGTCTGTTTTATCTATATAGTTGGTTGACACAAAACGAAGCCAACCATTTTTATCTGGGTAAAAACTGCTGTATGTTCTGTGAAAGATAGAACGAAGCGGTGCTTGAAGCATAAAATTATAAACATCTTTACTTGGCGTAATGCCATAAAGTACAAGTCCATCCTGCATAATCTTTGCCTCTGAGAGGGTTATTCTGCTTGGGACTAAGTCAAAAAGATTTGTGATGCTCTCTTTAAGTACACTATTTTTTGTAAAAACCTTTTCAGCCAAGAGGCTTTGCTTCTCTATCGTCACTATCTCTTGGCTCATCTTTGTGATTTTTTCTCGCAACGCCTCTCTTTGATGCTCTATATCAATCAGCTCTTGTTCATAGCGAAAATCTTTAAAAAACAAAAAACCGTATGTAGCAAGAAGCATAAAAAGCGTTGCACTAAAAAAAGTAAGCAGAAGTTGCAAATCTTTTGTAAAAACAGTTTTATGTCTAGGTTTAATGTAGCTGTACTGCATCTATACCTCTGCCTTTGCCAAATCACAAAGTGCGGCGGCAAGGTCTATCTTTCTGATATATACACTCAAAAAAATCTCTTCTTCCAAATAATTCTTCAAATCCAAACTAACACCAACACCGTCTGCCACATAGATGCTCTCAACAAACTGACTTTTATATTTTGAATCTTTATAAAAAGTGCTTAATGCCCCTTGGATTAGAACAAATCGTTGATAATCCTCGTTAAACCCACTAGATGAGACATGCTCTTCTTTTTCATGCACCACCTCATCAAGTGGTGCTGCTTGGGAAAACTCCTCGATGATATCGCCTGCATCCAAATCTTCAATAGTCGCAAAATCCTCAAACCCAGAAGAGTCATCCCCTATAGTAATATCTTCAAGATTGATTCCATCCATTTCGGCATCATCACCAAGTTCATCATCTAAAGGAGAACCTATCATAAGTGCATTATGCTCTTTGTTGTTTTGCATGGTAAGATACTCCCCATAGAGTAGTTTTCCGTGGTCAAAAACCATAAAAGAGAGGGAGTTGCTCTCTACTAAAACAAAGATGGAGAGGGTATTCTCAATCTTGTCCTTGAAAAATTTTGCCAAAAGAACAAACGGAGAGAAGATAAAATCAACACCGATGTTTCGATAATCCTGTTTTGTAGCTTCTAAATCATACTCCGAGGTATAAAATGCCCACTCATTGGAGTAGCATCGATGCTCTAAAGCACTTATATCACAATATTTTCCCATCTCGCTTGTAGTACATGTAGGAAGAACGCCCTGATTTGGCGATTTGTCTAAAATGGAGATATAGCAAAAAGGAGACTCTTTATAAAGAGCGGCGATAAACTCATACATATGGGTATTGAGGGTTGTAGTAGCAAAATATTTGTGTGTACTTCGTTCTACTTTTTTTTTGGAGCAAACTTCCACATAAACAACACTCTGCGAACTCTCGACAACAATATTGACAAATACTTTTGCATACAAAAAGGAGAAAAGTTTGCTTATCATGACTCTTTTATCCCGCAAAGTGGATGAGCCATACTGTAGTTTTGTTGTTTCAATGCACTGCCCAGCTTTGTGTATATTTGCGTTGTAGCCATAGACGAGTGTCCAAGCAGCTCACTTACATCAGCAATCGGCGCATGTGCGTTTAGTAATTGCGTTGCAAAAGAGTGGCGGAGTTGATGTGGAGAGACTTTTAGTCCTACTCTTCTAAAGACTTTTATAACCATATATCTTAGACTGTTTTCGCTTAATTTTTCGCCATTTTTTTCAAAAACAAATCTATTTCGCTTATATTTGCTCAAATACTCATCAAGCAATTTGCAAGAACCTTCAAGCAACGGCACATCCCGCTGCTTTTCTCCTTTTCCTATGACACGTACCCAACCATTGGAGATAGCCTGAAGTTCTAAAGAGACAAGTTCAGAGATACGCAAACCCAATGTGTAAAGCAGTGTTACAACCACTCTCTCCTCAAGCTCTCCGCCTGCAAGTGCCTCCATTATATGCTCATGTGCGATGGGTTTTGGCAGTGTTTTTGCGATTTTAACGCTCTTATCTGACCTTAAAATCACCCTCATCCCATTGTCATTTAGATACTCTGCAAATGAGCGTACGGCACTGAGTTTTTTACTGATTGTTTTGGGGTTTAGTGATGCAATTTTGATGCGATAGGGCATAAGTTCAAAGAGAATATGTCCCTTTTCTTCCTCTGTCTCTATGCATGACAATGCTTCATTTAACGACTCATCATAGCTTTTAATGGTGAGGTCGGAATAGCCTCTTATCTCTTCAAGAAAGAGAAGAAACTCTTTTTGTTTAGTTTTTAGTAACTTTTTCAAGTAGCTTCTCAAATTTTGCATGATACGCAGCGGCTTCTTGAACCAGCTTCTCATCAGTTATCACACTTGGAGCCAGTTTGACATAAGAGCCAATCATGATGTTACACATCATTTTTATCTTTGCTCTATGGGCATCGGACAACTGTTCATACTTTGCCATCTCATCAATACTGTTCATGTACTGTTTTGCCTCTTTTATATAAGCCACATATTTTAGTGATATTTGTGATTGTGCCATAACAGTCGCCGCCATGCGGTTGTAGGTATCAACCTCAAAAGCCTCTTTTGCAAGGTCATACGCTTCAGCATACTCGCCTATCTCATAGTGATACTTTGCACGCAAAGACTTCTCATAGGATGGGTTCACGATAAAATAAATAGCCATTATAAAAAGTAAAACAAAAGCGACAGCAGAGACAAAGAGTTTACTTCTCATGTTTTTTCAGCCCTTTTTGAATCATCTTTTTAGCACTCTGCATATCTAGCTTATCTATATCAATAGGCGATGTTGCATAATAGTTCAAAGTACCAAAAGGCTTTGGGACAGTAAATTTATCCCAACTGCTTAACTGCCAAAACTTTGTAGGTTTTATCTCTACCAATACTATCTTTGCGCCTGTTTTTTGAGCCATCGCTATGATACCATCAGCAACCTCATGTCTAGGACCTTTAGGACCATCTGGTGTGATACCCACGTCGCAACCATCTTTTATGGCTTTAATACCCTGAATCAAAACTTTTGTCGCATTTCTGTTGGTAGAGCCTGCAATCGTTCCAAGCCCAAAATACGCAATGGTTTTTGAGATAAGCATCCCATCAAAATGGCTTGAGATAAGCACTTTGGCGTTGGGTATTTTTCTGTATCTGGAGTAGAGGTAAGGAAGCATCAAAAGCTCCCCGTGCCAACAAGCAAAAATAGTCGGCTCATCTGGGATACTAAGCGGAGCGTGAAAGTTTTTTTTGTTAGTCATGTAGAGAAATCTGATAAACAAAGAGGCTACAAAAGGGACGACTAAAAGCGCGAATGCTCGCAAAAAATTCTTAGTCAACAACTTCTCCAGTTAAAATTGTTCGTCCTATTGCTATTATCTTGACATCACGAAATGAACCCAAAAGCTCATCAGAACCTTTTACTTTAATCACAAGGTTGTTATCGCTTCTGCCGCTGACAAAGTAATCTTGATTTAAATCCTCAAAGTAAACACGATACACTTTTCCAAGATGTGTCTTGTTCTTCTCATCCAAAATATCAGTTGCAAGATTTTGCAGTGTGGTAAGTCTCATAGAAGCAACATCTTCATCCACTACATTGGTAAAGTGTTCCGCCTCTGTCTCTGGGCGTGAGGAGTACTTAAATGAGAAGATTTGGTCAAACTTCACACGACGCATAACGTCAAGTGTCTCTTCAAAATCCTCGTCACTCTCACCTGGAAATGCCACGATGATGTCCGTGGAAACACTTACATCTGGACAAACCGCTCTCAATTTCTCTACTCTGTTTAAAAACCACTCTTTGGTGTAGCCACGTTTCATATCTTTTAGGACTTTTGTCGAACCGCTTTGAAGGGGCATGTGCATTGATTTGCAGATTTTAGGGTTTTTTGCGAACTCCTCTATAAACTCATCATCCATATGAAAGGGGTGCGGAGAGGTAAAACGAATCCTCTCAAGCCCTTGGATGGCACTTAATCTTCTCAAGAGTTCGGTAAAATTTACCTTCTCATGCTCACCTGAAAAACGGCGACCATAATTGTTGACATTTTGTCCTAAAAGAAAAACCTCTTTTGCTCCATTTGTAACCGCCCTTTGTGCCTCTCTCAAGATAAGCTCTGTAGGGATAGAAATCTCTTCCCCTCTTGTTTTTGGAACGATACAGTAGGTACACGCTTTGTCGCACCCGATGGAGACGTTGATATAGGCTTTATATGGAGATGTGCGAAAGTCATTGAAAGCAAATTCGCTCTCATCATAGTTTATGTCTATCTCTACTGCTTTGTCTTTGTGCAAAACCTCTGTGATTTTAGAGACATTTCTTGCACCTAAAACAAAACTAACAAAAGGAGCACGCTTAATAATCTCTTCGCCGAGATGTGAAGCCGTGCATCCGCAAACGCCTATCTTCGCACCATCTTTTCTCTTTTTGTTAAAAACACCAAGTTCTGAAAAGAGCTTTGCTACAGGTTTTTCCCGCACTGAACAGGTGTTAATGAGAATCAAATCGGCAGTTGTGATATCGTCGGTTGTCTCGTATCCCTCTTTTTCATGGAGCTGGGCGATGATATGCTCACTGTCACGTGAGTTCATAGCGCAGCCAAGGGTCTCTAAAAATAATTTTTTTGACACTGAGGCTTCTTAGTTGATGATGTGTACTTGATACATATACTCACTGTCTGAGAGTCCGTATCTTACTTCAGTCATGTAAAAACTCTTCCCTTTTGCTTCAAAATGGTCTTGAAGTTCAAGCAAATCTTTATGTGAATTTTCTCTATCAAAATAGAAAATTACACTCTCATCTTTCTCAACAGCAGCCTCAATCTTTGCCAATTCCGCTTTTTTTGGTTTTGCGGTAAGTTCAGTTCTTGCAAATTTTAAATCCATAATCTATCCTCAACTATATTTTTTTGCATTATAGTTTAACTCTACTAAAAATCCTATTAATACTACTTTTATGCAACTTTGCTATAATGTCACTCTTCATAAAAAATTCCCACTTTTTTTATACACTGTTTTTTTATGATACCACCCAGATAAGGATAATTATGGAAAAAATATTAGATATTGTCGAAGCTATTGCCAATGAAAAAGGGCTAAAATCCGAAAAAGTAACAGAGGCTCTTAAGGGGGCATTTGTTCAAACTGCCAAAAGAGTGATTAACCCAAAATTTGCATTTGAAGCAGTCATCAACAACCAAACAAAAACTATTGATATCATCCAAATAATTACAGTTGTAGCAGACAACGACGAGAGGCTCGATGACCCAGAAATCGCCCCTGCATGTATCTCTATCAAAGAAGCACGTGAGTACGATGACCAAGTAGAACTTGACGACCAACTTCAGATTCCACATGAGCTAGAAGAGTATGGCAGAACGGCGGCTTCACACCTCCACCGTGAGATAGAGTACCATATCCAAAGACTTGTTGAAGATGAAGTTTTCAACAAATACAAATCCAAAATCGGCACGCTTGTCACAGGCAGAGTAACACGTGTAGATCACCAAAATTCGACTTACATCGAAATCGACGAAATCCGTGCGGTTCTTCCGATGAAAAACCGTATTAAAGGCGAGATTTTTAAAGTCGGCGACCATCTCAAAGCGGTTGTGCGCCGTGTTGACATGAACAAAGAAAACGGCATCCAGATAGAGTTATCACGCACCTCTCCAAAGTTCTTGGAAGAGCTTTTGGCACTTGAAGTTCCTGAGATCGCAGACGGAACAGTTATCATAGAAAAAAGCGCACGTATCCCTGGGGAGAGAGCAAAAATCGCTCTTATTAGTACGCATTCACAAGTGGACGCAGTCGGTGCTACAGTCGGAGTAAAAGGCGTACGTATCAACGCAGTAAGCCAAGAACTTATCGGCGAAAATATAGACTGTATCGAATATACAACGATTCCAGAACTATTTATCTCAAGAATCATGAGTCCTGCTATCATCTCTGCTGTTGAAATTATCAGAAATGAAAACGGCGAAGCGTTAAAGGCAGTTATCACACTTCCAGCTGACCAAAAATCAAAAGCTATCGGAAAAAACGGCATCAATATCCGCCTTGCATCCATGCTAAGCGGTATGAATATCGAGCTTGTAGAAAATGATGCAAAAGCCCTACAAAGAGGCGAAATGCAAGAGCAAAGAGAGCAAAAAGAGGGCGTGGACGCACTTAAGGCGTTGTTTAACTAAAACCAACTCTTTATCAGAAGCGGGCTAACGCCTCATTTCCAAAATAATGACATTTGGTATGAACTTTACAAAAGTGCGTAACATTATTTTGGTTTCCAAGATATAGAAAAACTTTTTTATATCCTTGTTAATGATACTTTGGTACAATCCTACCAATTAGAACGGAGAAAACAATGTCTGAATTTATAAAATGTATTTTTTTTGGTACAGAAATTCTCTTTGGCGATGAATCTCTAAAAATCAAAAGAAATAAAACTCTTGATGTAAAAAAAGAGCTTAAAATCGCAAAAAGCATCAAAAAAACAACCGTGTTGCAACGCTCATCTAATCGCATAAGAAAAATCGCAACCGAGGCTTTAAGTTGAGCAAAAGCCTCAGAAAAAGAAAAAATCTGCTACAAAAACAAACTCCAACCCAAAAAGTATTTAACAATCACAATCATCTACACTATGTAGCAGGGGAACATAAACATAATGTTACTCATACTATTACACCTATATCAGCTGACGAGATAGAACGAATTCATAAAATAGACCATAGTTATGCTGATAGGTTTTTTAACATTATTGAAAGTAGTCTTGAAGCAGAGAAGCAAGAGACTCAAAATTTTTATAATGCCGTAGAAAGAGAACAGAAAAATGATGAACTATCTATCCTAAAGCAGTCAGAAAACAATGACAAAGCCATAAAATACTCTTTTTTATCTATGATAATTCTTATGATATGTGGAATAATCACTCTTGCCTTAGGATATCCTTGGATAGGTGGTGTAATTATGACAACGGTTTTGCTTGGCGTTGTTCGAGCAATTTTAAAACAAAAAGAACCTAAAGAAGAAAATTAAAAATCTACTAATTTTGGTTCTTTAGTTTCTACTCATATACGGATTCAATTTTAAGAGTATCAAGTCTGCCACCATATTGCCCAGCAGTGTCAAAAATGACGTTATCATGAGTGTTCCCATGATGATGGGGTAGTCTCGGCTCATGGCACTCATGTAAAAAAGCTGTCCCATCCCATCTATCCCAAAAATCGACTCCAAAATCACGCTTCCGCCGATAAGCCCTGGCAGAGACAATCCCAAAAGAGTTACTATCGGGGGTAAAAGATTTGGGAGGATGTAGTATCGCAATAGCTCTTTTTTTGCCAATCCACGTGAGAGCGCAAAGTAGTAATAATCACTTTTAAGTATCTCCAACGTAAGAGAGCGGATATAGATAACCATGCTTCCAAACCCTACAAACACCATAACACCTATGGGTAAAACGAGATGCCACGCCATGTCAAGATAGTACGCAAACCCCTCTTTTGGCTCTATAGAGTGCAGACCTGAAATGGGGAACAGTCCAAGTATCAAAGAAAAAAAGATGATAAAAAGAAGTGCGAGATAAAACGACGGCATAGAAAAAGAGAGAAGCGAAATCTGGCGGATGATATAGTCACTCTTTTTTTCATAATTCAAAGCTGCTTTGATACCAAAGTAGAGTGATAACACAAAAACCACCACAAGAGAGATGATGTTCATCACAAGCGTTACGTTCAAACGCTTAAAAATCTCAGAACTTACATCTTGCCCCGTAACAAAAGAGATGCCAAAGTTGAGTGTCATGATATTTACAACCCAGTCGGTGTATTGCTCTAAAAGCGGTTTATCAAGCCCATAAACGGCCTTGAGGGTAGCTATCGCTTCCTCTGTCATGTTTGGATTAAGCTCACCTGCTGCAAAAAAGCTGTTTGGTGCGGCATGAATCGCCAAAAAAGAGATGACGGAGATGAGAAAAAGCATAAAGAGTATGTAAAGTGTTTTTTTTAGTAACTGTTTCATAGGGGAATTATACCAAATAAGGGGCTAAGTGAGAAATCTCAGCCCCTTTAAGAGAGAAAAAAGGGAACAGGAAGAAAAATTTAAAAATTATACGTCAGATAGATTTGAACGTCTGTTGTTTTTACATCCGCTACTTCTCTGTCTCCATGGATAAGTGCTAAAGATGTAGCAAGAGGTCCAAATGTTTTTGAAGCAACAAGTGCAATTTCTGTAAGCTCTTCCTTACTAAAGAGAACAGAATTTTTTGTAACATCTGCGTTGTAATAACCCAAAAGGAAATCTATACTTGAGATTTTTGTCTCAGCAGAGAGTGCATATGACTCAGCTCCTACCGCTGAAACATAACCATAATTCCACCACATTTCTGTGTAGAGTTTTGACTGTCCGCCAGCAGTTGCAATAGAACCTGTTGCAGTATTTGCCATGCCTAAAACGCCATCATCATCAACTTCAGAGTATGCTGCTTTAAATGTTGCAACATCTTTCATAGCATATCCAACCATCGCTGCCCATGCACTTGTATCTTTTGTATCAACACCGATAACACCTATCGCACCACCAACATTTGCTCTTTTGTCTAGGTCGGTATTTGCGTACTGCGCACCAACACTTAACCCGTCAATTTTAGAGCATTTTGCATCAGCTTGAAGCCAATAAGCCTGTGCAAAATCAACCATATCATAGTACCATCCCTGAAGAGTGAGAGGTTTAAATGAGTTGTTTACCAAACCAAATGCGTATGTTCCTTGATTGCCAAAAGTTGAGTATCTTCCATCTGCTGCAACATAACCAGCTGCTGTTGCACCTATGTCATTTAGATTGAAATTTCCAGCTCCAGCCTCACGCAAGCTTGTTCTATCATCAGCACTACCGTTTGATTTACCGATAAAAGTAGCAACTAAAGTAGTACTTGGAATGCTCTGGTTGATTAAAACTCCTGCTTCAAAGGTATTTTTATCAACGCCCCACTTCTCTGTAAATGCCAAAGGTGTGTCAAGAGCTTGACGACCGATTTTAAGTGTAGTGTCAAACGCACTTCCCGCTAACCAAACTTCATCAAACCACATTGCGCTATCTACTTGTGCGCCGCCAGCAAAACGAGCACCTGTTGAACCATCTACCGTATGCGCATTTGACCAAACTTTATCTACCAAGTTATGCTCCACGCCCAGAGTTGTGACTACCTGCGTACCAACACCAGCAGAAACACCTTTTGTCAAATCTGTTGTCAAATCAAGACGTGCTGAAAAGTTCGTATATCCAGACTCTTTTGTAAAAAGATTTGGTGCATTTGGTGCATCAGAATCTTGTGTTCCATAGTAAAGTCTTGCATCTCCAGAAACTTTTGTGTTTTCAATCGCAAACGCACTTGAACCAATCAACAACGCTGCTATTAAACTTAATTTTGTTACTCTCATTTTGTTCTCCTAACTTAATGTTGTCAATATAATGTCATATAGAATATTAC
>JAOTSA010000044.1 GCA_030247515.1 Sulfurimonas sp.
GCCATAAGCTGTGGGGTTAAATCAACCTCCACAACCACCGATAGAAACTTCTACTCTTTGTACAGCTGAGTACAATTTGCCATCTTTACCTTTTGCAACAACAGTAACGTTTGCAGTTTTTCTCATCTTAATCTTAGTTTGCATATCTGCAACACCGTTGTCTCCCAACTCAAATACTGCAACAGCACTTCTTGGGTTTGCATCTTGGAAAAGAGCAATTGTTACAAGTTCTACACTTGACTTGATACCGATTGGCACTGCGCCACCATTTTCAGCAAGCTTTGGAGCTTTAATCTCAATTTTTCCATCAGTTGCAGCAGCAGAACCAAATAGTGCTTCGATTGCCTCTTTACTTGTAGGAGCTTCCCACGCTTTTGGAGCAGTTGCTACAAAATCAGTTGCACTAAGGCTAACAGGTAAAACAGATGCAGCAGCAGCTACAGCACCCAAACTTAAAAACTTTCTTCTTTTCATATTTTTGTCCTTTATCTTAATGTTAAGCAGATCTAGCAATGACTACTTGCTAGATTCTACCATAAATTTCACAATATCTTTGACTTGTGCGTCACTTAAATCCATAGCACCACCTTTTGGAGGCATACCGCCTACACCATTGATAGCGTTATGATTTACCTTATCCATACCTTTGCCCATAGCTTTTTCCCAAGCACCTTTATCCCCGACAGCTGGCGCACCCATAGCGTCAGTTTTATGACAAACTGCACATGATTTCTCATAAAGCTTTTGCGCTTCAGAGACTGCACCTTTTGCTTCTTCTTTCGGTAAATCTCTCACAGTGGAGTACGCTGGTACAACTGCTGTAATTTCATTTCCTATTTTCATAACAGACTCTTTACCACAGTTGCTCATACAACGAGTACCAACTGCACCAAAGTTTTTAGGGTTTTTGTAAAACGCTCTTACGTTTTCAACACCTTTTGGTCCATCAATGTTTGGATAGAAACCCTTCTCATTTGGCATAACAATCTTTTTGAAGTTATCTTGATTTAACTCTTCGATATCTTTTCCATCAATCTGAACGCCACCTTCTCTTAAAAGATATGCAGTCATAGCATACATTTGGTCTGGTGAATAACTCTTTGGATGTGCGTATGGCATTGCATCACGGATATACCAGATAAGTGTGCTTGCTTTTGGCCAGTAAGAACCAATAGTTCTGTTTGGAGCTTCTTTGCCTGGGCAATCTCTTTGGTTTTTAAGTGATTCTAAAGAACCGCCTGTTAATGTAGGATAACCTTTTCCACCTGCACCAAATTCACCGTGACAAACTGCACAATCTTTATCATAAAGTGTTTCACCATCATCAGCCGTACCGCTACCAACTGGTAAACCTGTACCATCTGGCATAATATCTGCATCCCAAGCTTTTAACTCGTTTGCAGTTGGCGCTCTACCAAAGTTTACGCCTTTTGTTGATTGGTCATTTACACGATATGCAGTGTATGCACCGTTCTCTCTTTTGTAAGTTACACCGCCATCCAATGCGTTTTTAGTCGCTTTGTAAACATTTGCAGGAAGTGGCTTTGTTGTACCCTCTGCAGCAAACATTGTTGTCGCTAGGAGCGCACTTGCAGCTATAGCAATTAGTTTATTATTTAATTTAATCATAATTTACCCCTCTCTACTTTGGACAGTTGTCTGTTCTAACTTGAACATTATGAACTGAGCCGTCTTGTCTAACTTCCCAAGTACAAATTGAGTTTCTATGATAAACACCTTCTAGTCCCATAATAGCCTTCTCTTGAGTAACTGATGGCTGTACAAATCCAGCATCATCCATTGCACGAGATTGAATCAATAAAGGTTTCCCTTCATATTTGTACATATATGAGAATCTTGTCCAAGATTTTGGAAGAACAAGTCCTTTGAGTTTTGCTTCAACATAATTGTTTCCGCCATCAAGAGAGATATCAACTCCAGTAATTGTACCATGACCACTCCATGCAATACCCTCAACCTCTACCATGTCACCTTTTTTGAGGTCTGACCAAGGTTTCTCTGGACATGGCGTTGTAATGATAGAGTTTACTTCTAATGGATAGTAGTGCTGAATCGCTTTACCGCTTGCCATCAATGCTGTATATTTTGAAGTCTCTTCTTTACAATACCACGGTTCTGCACCAAACTCTAAACGCTTCAACCACTTAACACATAAGTTAGCTTCCCAGCCTGGTAGCATAAGACGAACAGGATATCCTTGTTCTGGTCTGATTGCTTCACCATTTTGAGCCCAAACAATCATTGCGTCATCAAGTACTTTTTCAACAGGAACAGTTCTGCTCATCTCTGAACCATCAGATCCCTCAGCTAGCATCCACTTTGCAGTAGGTTTAAGACCAATTTCATCAAGAATAGTTTTTAAACGAACGCCAGTCCATTCAGCATTACTCATCATACCTTTTACAAATTGTAAAGAGTTGAATTGAGGACCTTTCCACTCAGCAGCACCGTTTGCAGGACACTCTAAGAAAAGAAGTCTGCTCTCAGCAGGATATTTTTTTAACTGCTCAAGAGTTAAAACGATTGGTTTTTCAACTAGACCGTGAATCATAAGTCTGTACTTATTTGGGTCTATGTGAGCTACACCGTTATGTGTTCTTGTAAAGTGTAAACCATTTGGAGTAATGATACCCTCTAGCTCATGCAGTGGTGTCATAGAAACAGCAGCGTGCATGTCTCCAGCTGAAGAGAGAAGACTTGAAGTTCTTCTTACAACATTATGCTCATATGCTGATGGAATACCGTACGGATACTTGTTAAGCTCATCACCTAGCGTTGTTCCCCACTCAACATGGTTGATTATATTTGCATCATCCGCAGACAATTTCACAGGTGCTAAAAGATTAGCAGCAGCAATTGCACTTACAGAATAAGCAGCAGTTCTTTTGAAGAAATCTCTTCTACTTGATTGCTCTTTATTTGTAGTAGTTTCTAAATTATTTTCAGAAATATTACTCATTTATTACCTACCTCCCTCTTTTAATCTTGTAGATTTCATAGCATCTAAAAAGTACACAAAATGCGAACTTTCAGCACTTTCATGAAATGCAAGAAGACCATTATATAGGAAATAAATTTAAATTGTCAAGATAAAATGTGATAAATGTGAGAAAATTATTACAATTTTTTGAATATGCTCATTTGGTAACACTCACCATAAATTTTATTAATACGCCATATTAATAAAATTTATATTACTGCTCTTTTTTGGCTTTGAGACTATTCACACATAAAAATATGCTACCATTTCGCATAAATATTCGTACTCAATACAATCAAACTCAAAGATTGTGTTTTGTGTAAAGGCGTATCTTAAATGTCAAACAAAAAAGTTGGACAAGTTTTAAATCTTTTTGTATCACACAGTGGAGTTTCTCAGAGAATAGAGAAAGACTCTCTCTCTTTTGATACACTTGGAGTAGTTGAAGATAAGTTTTATAACAAGAACATAGAGCGTTCTGTTTTAATCTCTTCAATGGATAGCTATAATCTTATTAAAAATTATGGACTTGAGATGCCTTTTGGTTATCTTGGCGAAAACATCTTGCTTGATTACAATCCTTATGCACTTGAAGTCGGAAGGGTTTTAAGGATTGGAAACACTCTGCTTGAAATCACACAACACTGCACTATCTGCAACCATCTCGCTGTTATTGATGTCAAAATTCCTACGCTTTTAAAAAATGACAGAGGCATTTTTGCGAAAGTTATCCAAAGTGGAGATATAAAAGTTACAGATGAAGTTTATCTGCTTGGCGAGTAGATAAAGACGACTTCAAACTCCAAATAGGAGAGTGGATACTCTTCTAGGAGTTTTTTACTCTCTTTATAACTTAGCACCTTCCTTGAGCCGCTTACACCGCTTTTTTTTATATAACGAAACATATCTCTTGTTGATTCAAACTCAAGTTTATAGTTGACTACCTCAAACTGGGCGTCAAGACAGTTCTGGGTAAGCCTCTTCACTTCATCGGCACTTCTAAGTATGGAGCTAATAGACGCTGTTTTGTTGAGAGTTTTAAAGGTATTTGATGTAAAAATCGCCAACGAGATAGGTGCATCAAGCTTTTGTATATAGTGAAAAACTCTTTCCAAATCATAAGCCCATTGCAAGGCAGATGCCGAAAAAATAAAATCCCACTTATATGTAAGCATACTTTCAAAAAGTTCATCTTGATTGAAATCTGCATAAAGAAGCTCTATCTTTGGAGATTTTGGATGCAAATCCAACATCCCTTGTGCAAAATCAATGCCACAAAAATAGTCATACTCCCAATCTATTGCCTTGATGAGTGCACCGCTTCCGCATCCAATATCCAAAATGCGCTTAGGCTTATGCGCTACATGACTAAGAAGTTTTTCTATTACCATGTTTTGGATGATATTGTAATTTCCATACTCCAAAGCATGTCTTGAAAATTCAGAGCTTACGTTCATTTTTTATTTATCACTAAAGAGAGGATAAAAATAAAAAGGACGCACAACACTATAGTTGCACCTGAGGGGAGTGAAAAGTGAAAAGAGAGCGTCATACCAGAAAAGACACTTAAAAGTGCTATGACAAGGGAGATAAGCACTGTTTTTAAAAATCCAACTCTAAAACGGAGTGCCGCAACGGTCGGGATAATCATCAATGCGCTTACAAGAAGGCTTCCTACAACTCTAATGGATAGTGCAATGATGATAGCCACGACACTTACAAGCAAAAAATTTAAAATATTTACTTTTATCCCGCTTGTTTTTGCTACCTCTTCATCATAAGCGATAAAGTAAAACTCTTTTGAAAAGAGCAGAAGCAAAAAGAGAGAAATAGCTCCAAAAACCGCAATGACCATGATATCATCGCTGCTCACTGCAAGAATAGAGCCAAAGAGATAGGAGAAGAGCGAGTTGTTAAAAGCTCCTCCAAGAGAGACAATAATAACAGCTGAAGCTAGTGAGCCTGAGAGTAAAATAGAGAGAACAGCGTCACTGTAGAGTGAAAACGCACTTCTTAGATACTCTATAAGCCACGCCGCAAAGAGGGCAAAAAGTACGGCAGACCAAAGAGGGTTGAACTCCGCAACAAGTCCCACCGCCACTCCAAGAAGAGCTGAGTGTGCCAATGTCTCACCCATTAAAGAGTAACGTCTTAGAACAACAAACGTACCGCTGATAGAGGCTAAAATGGCGATAATAATCCCCGCTATAAAAGCTCTTTGCATAAAATCGTATTCAAACATCTCTATCATGTTAATGCTCGTGTCTATGGTTGTGAAGAAGATGCGCATCAATGCCATAGAGCGAACTCATCTCCTCACAGCTTAGTGTCTGTTTTGGGTTATTGCAGATGATGGCTTTTTGGTTGATTGTAAAAAGACGTGCGATATCGTCTGCGATAACCCCGATATCATGCGTGATAAAGACGATGGTAATACCATCTTTTTTGTTAAGCTCCCTTAGGAGTGCATAGAATTTTTTTTGTGATGCGGCGTCAACACCTGTATTTGGCTCATCTAGGATAAGTATCTTTGGGTTTGAAGCAAGCGCACGTGCTATCATGACTCTTTGTCTCTGCCCTCCAGAGAGCGTTCCTACCATTTTGTCTGCCAAATCTAGGATATCCATCTTTTGCATAGCATCATGAACAAACGTTCTATCGCTCTTGCTTAGTGTGCTAAAGAGCGTTCTTTGGGATGTTCTTCCCATGTTGACGATATCTAAAACCGTTGCTGGAAAGGAGCTATCGACGAGAGAAGCACGTTGCGGAACATAGCCGATTTTATACCACTCTTTAAATTGTGAAAGCTTTTTACCATAAATCTTTACCTCGCCGCTGGTGGGTTTTTCAAGCCCCAGCAGCATCCGCACAAGCGTTGTTTTTCCGCCGCCGTTTGGACCGATAATGGCAATGTACTCTGAGGGGAAAATCTCCAAAGAGATACTAGAGAGGACAGTCTGCTCTTTGACAACAAAACTTAAGTTTTTGACATCAAAAATCGGAACGCTAAATTTCATCGACACTCAAGTGCTTTAGAGATTTTGTCTAAATTTATTCGCATAATATCATCGTAACCAAGCCCTGCTTTTGCTTCATCAGCAGTAATGTTACCAAGTGGCTGCAAGACATCGGCAGTGACATTCGCCTCTTTTGCGATGCTTTTTATCGCTTTTTCGTTGGCAAATTTCTCAAAAAAGATAACTTTTACCTTATGTTCATTTATAAATTTGATAAGTTTTATCATTTTTTTTGCATTTGGCTGTGCTTCTGGAGCAAGACCGCTGAGTGGTTCAGTATGAAAACCATATCTTTGCGAAAGGTAGGAAAATGCGTTATGGTTGACGATAATAGTATCTAACTTGCACTCTTTAAGAGCTGTTTTGTATGCAGCATCAAGATTTTGGAGCATCGCCACATAAGCGTCTCTGTTTTTTTCGTACAACGCTCTGTTTTTTGGAAAAAGTGTGATAAGCTCTTTCGTAATCTGCTCTGCGGCTAGTACCATATTTGTCGGGTCTTGCCAATAGTGCGGGTCAACGCCACTGTTCCCATGATTGTGTCCATGCGCATCCCCGTGGCTTTCATGCTTTGCGTCGAGTTCTCGCAAGCGTACAAACGCACTTATATCAACTGCTTTTTTCTGAAACGAAATCCCCTTAATCCAAGGCTCTAAACCAGCCCCACTGTAAATAACCAAATCACTCTGAGATATTTTTGCTATCTGCTTTGGTGTTGGCTCATAGCTATGTGCATCCACTCCAAAAGGGAGAATCATAAAAGTTTGTGCGCTCTCGCCTGCAATGTTTTTTGCGATATCATAAAGAGAAAAAGTGCTTGCCGCAATAGTGGGGTTTTGTATAGGCTCTTTTGCGTACAAAGAGAGACACGAGACAAAAATCAACAAAAAAAGTGATAAAATGGAATTTCTAAAGCTCATGAATATCCCTAAATTTTTTTTGAAATTATAGCTTATTTTCCAAAAATTAGTTTTTTTGGGTATAATTCGCCACTTTTTACATAGGCTATTGCCTACAAGGATATGAAATGACAGCTAGTTTTTTGCTTATTGTCCAAATAGTTTTAGTGGTAATGCTTGTTATAGCGGTACTCTTACAAAAAAGCTCAAGCATTGGTCTTGGCGCATATAGCGGCTCAAATGAGTCAGTTTTTGGAGCAAAAGGACCTGCTAGTTTTTTAGCAAAAACAACTTTTACAATAGGTTTTTTGTTTGTTGTTAACACACTGGCTCTTGGATATGTCTATTCATCAGCTGCCGCTGAGTCGGTTGTGGACAACATTGTTGAGAAGACAAATATCGCCGCACCTGCAGCAATAATTCCTGTTGCAACAAAGATTGAAGCACCTGCAATAGCAGCTCCAAGCGTACAAGAGCAAAACAACTCTACAGAGGCGAACTCCACAACACAAAAGTAGTTGCATTTTCTTGCAACTGCTCTCCCCTAAATTTTTCTTTTAAATATTTTCTCGCTACAATACGCCACTATTTTTTACATGGCAAAGGAACGATATGCTAAACGAATTATTCGACGAGTGTGAAACAAAAATGAAGACGAGTGTGAACCACATGCTACGAGATTTTAAAACACTTAGAACAGGTAAGGTAACAACATCTGTTTTGGATAACGTGAAAATTGACTACTATGGAACGATGACTGCGCTTGATCAGGTTGGCTCTATCATAGCAACAGATGCAACGACGATTGTTGTCAATCCATGGGAAAAAAATCTCTTAAACCTAATCGATAGCGCTATTTCCAAAGCAAATGTAGGTGCAACTCCAAACAATGACGGTGTTCAAATCAAACTTTTCTTTCCTGCCATGACGGTTGAGCAGAGACAAGAGTCTGTCAAGCAGATGAAGGGCATGGGAGAGCATGCAAAAGTCGCTATCAGAAATGATAGAAAAAATGCAAATGACAAAGTAAAAAAACTCGAAAAAGACAAAGAAGTGACGATAGATGAGTCAAAATCTGCGCAAGATAACATCCAAAAAATAACTGACAAATTTATTGCAGAAATCGACTCTATCTTAAAGAGCAAAGAAGCTGAGATACTAAAGGTTTAATATGGATGTCAAAAAAATATACATGGATGCGGATGCTCTTTTAGAGGGGCATTTTAAACTTAGCAGTGGAAACCACTCACAGTTTTATCTTCAATCTGCTAAAGTTTTGGAAGACCCAAAAACTGCAAAACTTCTTGCAGATGCGCTTGCAAAACAGATAAAAGAGAGTGGTTTAGAAGTTGACACCGTCTGCGCACCAGCTCTTGGCGGCTTGATAGCAGGCTTTGCTCTGGCAACTGCACTTGATGTTCGCTCCATATTTGCTGAGAGAGTAAATGGCGAGATGTCCATCCGCCGTGGGTTTGAAGTCAAAAAAGGCGAGAGAGTTTTGATGTGCGAGGACATCATTACAACTGGCGGTTCTGCTATGGAAGCGGCTGCGGTTGTAAAAAGCCTTGGTGGAGAGATAGTAGGTGTTGCGGCTCTTGCAAACCGTGGTTTTTGTAAACGCCAAAACAGCGATGTTACGACAAAACCTAACTGTAAACTCCCGCAAGATGTTCCATTTTTTGCACTTGCGGACTTTACATTTGAGATGTATGCACCTGAGGATTGCCCTATGTGCAAAGCAGGCAGCGAGGCAGTGAAACCTGGCTCTCGAGGAAACTAAGCAGCCGTTTTGAGAGTACCATTTTTGAAACTGTTGCTTCTTTTTTCTCTTTTTGTATCTTCTCTCTTTGCAAGCGAAGATGCGCAACTGCAAAAGATGGTGGGCAGGATGCTTCTTGTCGGGTTTGCCGATGAGAGTATCAACGAAAAAAGCCAAATCGTAGAGCAGATACAAAAGTATGACCTTGGCGGTGTTATATTATTTGACCGCTTTTATGACGATAGAGATAAAACCAAAAATATAAGCTCTCCTGCGCAACTACAAAAACTTACTACATCACTCAAATCATTTTCAAAAAAACCGCTTCTCATCTCAGTTGATCAAGAGGGCGGCAAAGTTGCACGACTAAACCCAAAATATGGTTTTGAAGCAACGCCATCAGCTTCAAGAGTTGCGCAACTTGACGCTTATATGGCAACACATGTCTATAATGCACTCGCAAGAACACTTGTTCATAATGGTATCAACTGTGACTTTGCTCCTGTTGTGGACTTAGGAGTAAACCCTGACAACAAGGTTATATATGGGCTTGGACGCTCTTATGGAAGTTCAAGCAAAGATGTTGCCATGTACGCAAAGATAATGATGACCTCTCTTAAAAACAACGATGTCATTAGCGTGTTAAAACATTTCCCTGGGCATGGCTCTTCACTCGGGGATTCGCATGAAGGGTTTGTAGATATAAGCAACACTTGGAACAAAGAGGAGCTTGAACCCTACAGAGAGCTTATCGCCTCTGGTGATGCTGCGATGATTATGAGCGCGCATGTCTTTAACTCCAACCTTGATGCCACCTACCCTGCCACGCTCTCGCACAATGTCAACACAAAACTCCTAAGAGAAGAGCTTGGGTTTGATGGTGTTTTAGTAAGTGATGATTTGCAGATGGGGGCACTTGCAAGCCGCTATACGCTTGAAGAGATTGTGACACTTTCCATCAACTCTGGTGTTGATATGCTTCTTTTTGGCAATCAACTTGCCTCACAAGATATTGATGAGCTTGTAGCCGTTATCGTCTCTGGGGTTCAAAAAGGGAGTATCTCTCTGGAGAGAATCAAAGAGTCAAATGAGCGTATAGAAAAACTGCTGCAAAGGTATAAATTCTAACGATGCAAAGTGCTTTTTCTACGCTTGATTGGCTTGTTTTTGGCTCTTACTTTTTGCTTCTTGGGGTTAGCTCTTTTCTTCTAAGTCGTGTGCAAATAAGCTCTTCACGAGAGTACTTCCTTTCGCCAACCGCACTCCCGATATTTGCAGTCGCACTCTCTGTTCTTGCCACTTCACAATCAGCCGCTACTTTTCTTGGCGTTCCTGAGCTGTCGTATGGCGGCGATTTTACTTTTATAGGGTTTTATTTTTCTGCACTTCTTGCCACTGTTTTTATAGCTTACGTGCTTATTCCAAAATACTACGCAATGCGGGCAGTCACGGTCTATGAACTCCTAGAAAAACGCTATGGAACAAGTGCAAAAAAGCAGGCGGGAGTAATGTTTCTTGTGGGAAGAGTTTTGGCAAGTGGCGCAAGGCTCTACATCGGCGCACTCGCTGTTTCTATGATTCTCTTTAGCGATATCGCCTTTGTTCATGTAGCTTTCTCGATTTTTATTTTGATGGCGGGTGCGCTTGCTTATGCCTATTTTGGCGGTATTCGTTCTATCATTTTGAGTGATGTGATTCAGGCAGTTATCTATATCGGGGCGGGGATTGCGGTGGTAGTTTATCTCTCTATCTCACTGCAAGATGTCGATATTTTAAAAACACTCAATGAGCATAACAAGCTCAACTTTATCGACACATCTCTGGGTGGAAACTTCTCTGTTTTTGCTCTTCTTGGCGGATGGTTGCTTCTTAACATCGCCGCTTTTGGGCTTGATCAGGATATGACGCAAAAAGTTCTTGCATGCAAAGATAAAAATGAGGCGGCAAAATCACTTATTTTATCCATTTTGATAACTATTCCTGTCGTTCTTCTCTTTCTAACTATCGGCGCACTTTTATATCTTTTTTACATGCAAAGCGGGGTTCAGCAAAATTTTGAAGGGGAAAAAATCACTGTTTTTATGGTCTATATCCTTCAAGAGATGCCCGATGGACTTAGAGGCTTAGTTACAGTCGGAGCAATCGCCACATCACTCTCAAGTGCAAGTTCCGTGCTTGGAGCAATGGCATCGGTTGCGGTTGAAGACCTCTATAGACCTTGGAAACAAAAGCGTGGAATGGTAGATGAAAAGCACTTTCTCAAGGCTTCAAGAGTTGCGGTACTATTTTTTGCGCTTCTGCTCTCGGTCATGGCGATGGCAAGCTACTTTTGGCAGCGTTACAGCGACCTCTCTTTGATAAACTTTGCACTTGGCGTTATGTCTTTTGCCTATACTGGGCTTTTGGGTGTCTATTTTGCCGCCATTTTTACCTCACGTGGAAACAGAACAACTGTTCTTATGGCACTTTTAGGAGGGTTTGTCACTGTTTTGGCACTCCAGCCATATACATTTGGCATCACGATAGGTTTTGCTTGGCAGATGCTCATCGGCACTGCCGTCTCTTTTTTTATTATGCTATTGGGAGCTAGGGATGAGTGAATTTTATATCGGCGTGATGTCGGGAACAAGCTTGGATGGGATAGATATCGTACTTTGCGAAATCAAAGAGAACAGTTTTGAACTGCTCCATGAAGCATCATATCCTTTTGACGCAGAGCTTAAAGAGACTGTTTTGGATGCTATTGGCACATCAGTAACGCTCAAAAAACTAGGCGAACTTGACACGCAACTAGGCGAGATGTACGCTTATGCACTGGAACAATTTATAAGCACTAAAAAAATCAAAAGAGAGAGCATTGGGGCTATCGGTCTGCACGGGCAGACAGTGTGGCATGAACCAAACGGGATTTACCCTTTTTCTATGCAACTTGGCAATGCCAACGTGGTAGCGGCACGCACAGGCATAAGAGTTGTAAGTGATTTTAGACGCAAAGATATCGCACTTGGAGGTCAAGGCGCACCTTTTGCTCCTGCTTTTCATAACTATATTTTTTCAAGACTTGAGGGCAACATCGCCGTGCTAAATATCGGTGGAATGGCAAATCTCAGCATCCTTTCAGATGAGCTAAAGGGCTATGACACAGGATGCGGCAATGTGCTAATGGACTACTGGATAGCAAAACATAACGGCAATCCATATGATGAAGATGGCGCATGGGCAAAATCTGGCACACCAAACAGAGAACTGCTCAAAGAACTGCTCAAAGAACCATACTTCTCTAAAGAGCCTCCAAAAAGCACTGGACGTGAACTTTTTAACAGCACTTGGCTTCAAAAACAGCTTGAGAGTTTTGCATGGAAAAATAGAAACAGCTTTTACGTAAAGGCAAGGGACATTCAAGCAACACTTTTAGAACTTACCGCTATAAGTATCGCTAACGAGGTCAAAAAAACTCCAACAACACTGCTCATCACTTGTGGTGGCGGTGCGCAAAATGGCTACCTTATGCAGCGTCTGCAAGAGGAGCTTGATGGTGTTACAATCGTCTCAAGCGATGAGTGCGGCGTGAGTAGCAAGTACATGGAAGCCATGGCATTTGCATGGCTTGCTCACGAGAGAATCCACAAAAAATGTGTTAAAATTTCGTCAGTTACAGGTGCGTTAAAAGATTCGATTTTAGGTGCGATTTATGAATAGAGTACAAGAGTGGGTACGAACAACATCTTTTAAAAATTATACGATTGAAGCCGCTTTGGCGGATGCAAGTTTTAGAAAATACTACAGGCTCAGAGATGGTCAAAAAACAGCTATTTTGATGGACTCATCACTGGAGAAAAACTCTCTTGACGCATTCTTGAAGGTAAGTGCAAAGCTTTGTAAAGCTGAAGTCTGCGCTCCCAAAATCTTTGAACAAAACCAAGATGAGGGTTACCTTATCTTGGAAGATTTTGGCACAACACACTACCTTGACATCTTAAATAAAGAGAACTTCAAAGCTTTCTATACAAAAGCAATCAACACGATTTTAAAGATACAAAAAGCCGACACCTCCACTCTGCCGCTCTATGACAAAACGTTTTTACACAAAGAGATGGATTTGATGCAGGAGTGGTACTTAGAAAAACTGCTCCATCTCAAGCTCAGCGACGCACAAAAAGAGCTTGTCGCCAACACGCTTGAGCGCATCAGCGATGTTGTGCTTGAACAGCCTCAAGGCGTCTTTGTTCATCGGGACTTTCACTCAAGAAATATTATGCTCAAAAATGATAAAAAAATCGGTATTATCGATTATCAAGATGCGATGAACGGGGCTATCACTTATGATTTGGTGTCGCTTTTAAAAGATTGCTATGTTACTTACGACAGAACAGAGATAAAAAAACTAGCCCTAGAGTTTCGTGACAAAAAAGGGCTTAAGGTAAGCGATGCAACTTTTATAAAATGGTTCGATTTTATGGGAATGCAAAGACACATCAAAGTCCTCGGCATCTTTGCAAGACTCTCCATCCGTGACAAAAAAAACGGCTATCTCAAAGACATACCACTCACCCTCAAGTATGTTATTGATGCTGCAAACAGGTATGAAGAGACAAAAGCGTTGGCTATACTCTTAAGTCAAGTTTCAAAAAGCAGTTTTTGAAACGGACTTTTCTCTCTGATTTGCATACCATCCAAAAAAAGAGATTGTATCAAAGCATCAGCATTAATAGGAATATCCTTTTTATCATCATTATCAAGACTGTTTTGTAACTCTTCAAGCAGCTTTTTTTTGTAGTCTGCAACCATTTTTGCTATCTCTTTCATAGCCTCTGGAGAGTCTCCAAACTTTTCAAGGAGCTTTTGCTTATACTCCTCGACCATCTTTTCTATCTTCTCTTTGTTTAAATCGGCTAAAAATTTTGCAGCACCTTTTGTTCTTAGGTTACTTAAAAACTGCGCAACATCCTCATTGCTTTGTGTAGAAGAATCTTGCACTGCCCCAGACTCAGACTTCTCTATAGAAAATTGCTCTTGCGATGTGCCTAACAAGGTACTTTGAGAGTTTTGGATTACTCTGTTTTGATAGGAAGTACTTATCTGCATTTTTACTCCTTTTACTATACAATAACAAGCAACAAGAGTACCAAATAAAATGAATTTAAAGAAAAAAAATGCAACTAAAACAAGCCGAAATAGCTGATATAGATAATGTTTTGAAACTTCATTATCGCTATCACATAGATTTTATAAACGAAGAAGATAAACAAGACGGCTTTGTAACTACACCCTTTACAAAAGAGCAGTTGAGAGAGCTTGTCGAAGAGGAAAAAGGGCTATTTATAGCCGTGCATGACGGCGATGTCGTAGCTTATGTTATGGCTGCATCTTGGCAGTTTTGGTCTAAATGGTCTATGTTTGCTTTTATGATTGAAAATTTGCCAAATTTAGAGTACTTGGGACAAAAGCTAAATATCCATAATTCATACCAATACGGACCGATATGTATAGACAAGAGTGTAAGAGGAAGCGGAGTACTGGAGAAGATTTTTGGCTATGCTCAAAAAGAGATGTCAAAAAGGTATCCGATTTTAGTCACTTTTATCAACAAAATAAATATCCGTTCCTACCAAGCGCACACCAAAAAACTAGGACTTGAAGTGATAGCGGAGTTTGACTACAACAATAATCACTACTACGAACTTGCCTTTGATACGGCTAGCGAGTTAAATTCTATACCAAAGGAATAGATTGAGCCTTGTAAATAGAATATCAAATACGGATGATTTAAAAACTATCGCCGAGCTGCCTGAAAATGAGATGGCACTTTTTTATATGTTTCCAAAAGCCATATACCCTTTAAGTGCGGAGCAATTAGAAAATGTAATAAAAAATAGATTCAAATCTACGGTGTTTATATTGGATAAAAAGATTATCGGTTATGCAAATTTATATCTCTATAAAGATGAAAAAGAGCCTTATATCGGTAATGTAATTTTATCCCAAAAATACAGAGGCAGAGGTTTTGGAAAAGAAATAGTACAAACTATGATTCAAAAAGCAAAAGAAAAATTTAAAACCGATGCTATTAAAATAGCCGTGTTTAAGTCTAACACAAATGTTTATGGTATGTATAAATCATTAGGCTTTGAAGAGTTCGGCACAGAATCAAGAGAGGATTTTAGAGGAGAGCAACAAGAGCTTGTTTTTATGGGGTTAGAATTTATAGAAAATAGTGAATGACAGTAATTT
>JAOTSA010000045.1 GCA_030247515.1 Sulfurimonas sp.
TTTATAGACTGATACTGTTTTGAAAAAAAACTATCTGTTTTGAGTTTATCTATGGAAGTGTGTAGGTGGATGGGGTAAAGGGATTCGAACCCCTGATGACTGGACCAAAACCAGTTGCCTTACCGCTTGGCGATACCCCAATGAATATTTAGTGCTAAAAGCGGTTGGAATTATAAAGAGAGTAGCCTTATATTTTACTTAACTGCTACATGATTTATTGTAAAAATTTCTGCTTTTTACCATTAAAAAAAGCTCAAAAAATTGCCACCATAAATAGAAAAAAAAGATGTATTATTCCGCTATTATTTGAAAAAAACAGAGGAATTTTATGGGAAGTTTGACTGTTAACAAACAGAAGCTAAAACGCTTTACCATCGCTACCAAACCTATCATGGAGAGCTATCTCTCAAAACTCAAAACAGACTTAAGCGACTATACATTTGCCGCAAATTTTATATGGCTTGCAAACAGTAGTGGTTTTTATGCCATCATAAACAAATGTTTCTGCCTTTTTGTGATGACAGGCGGAGAATTAACCATGTTGCTTCCGCCTCTTGGAAAGAAAAAACACACTACGGAAGCGATGATAAAATGCTTTGAAGTGATGAATGAAAACAACTCTTCACCTTACTACTCTCGCATTGATTATGTACAAGCTTCTATGATTGAAGAGTTTGTTCAACTCGCCGATGATGCCGATAGTATGTTTCAGATGCTTGAGAAGTACATCGTGGAAAAAAAACTTGTGGATTATGTCTATGAGGTTAATGCACTTATAGAGCTTCGTGGAAACAGCTACCACACAAAACGCACTGAAATAAATAAATTTATGAAATCTTATCCAGACTACACTATAGAACAGCTCGATAGCGTAAAACATAAAGATGAAATCATGCATCTTTTTAACAAATGGGTCTCCGATAGGGTAAAGTATATGCCAAAAGAGGAAGCGGAGGTGTTTTTGGAGGGGATTCATCAAGAGCGACATGCCATCAAACAGATGCTCAAAAACTATGATGCACTTTTGCTTTTAGGTCTTGTTATCTACATAAACGGCGAACTTAAAGGCTTCACTGTCGGCGAGAGAATCTCTCAAGACACAGCGACCGTTATCATAGAAAAAACAGATTTTGAGGTACTTGGATGTGCGCAGTTTATCTTTAGAGAGTTTTCAAAAATGTTAAAGGAACATTACGGAGTGCATTATATAAATGTCGGCGATGATATGGGGTTTGAAAATCTCCGCAAGGTAAAGATGTCTTATCGTCCTTATAAGCTTGTACCAAAATATACGATTTACCAAAAATGACAATTAGAAGAGCTTTAGGCAGTGATGTAGGGCAACTCTCTTTGCTTGAAAAAAAGCTTTTTTCAGAGGAGAATTTTCCTCTCTCTAAAGGCTCTTTTAGGTACCATATCAAAAATAGTTCTCTTTTTGTAACTCAAATAGATTATGATATAGTAGCTTATGTTTTAGTTTTGATAAAACGCAAAGATGCAAAACTCTACTCCATCGGAGTTGATGGTTCTTTTCGTGGTCAAAAAATAGCTAACCAACTGCTTCAAAAAAGCATAGAAGAGTTACGCAAACTTGGGTTTGTTACTCTTGTGCTTGAAGTGCGTGTTGACAATCTTGAAGCCATTGCTCTTTACCAAAAGATAGGGTTTGAGACACAAAAGAGACTTAAAGCGTTTTATGGCGATGGGTGCGATGCCTATTTGATGAAGCTGGACATAAAATGGGAGGAAATATAGTATGAAATTATCACTGCAAGAGTTGCTTGAAACACTCCAAAATATAGACGAAAATACCCACCCTTTTGATATCGCTGAACTTCTTTTAGAGCTTAGAGAGTATGATGAGAAGCTCTACCTAGAAGAGCTTGAGAAGATTCCTCAAGAGCTTCAAGCTCTTGTTATGATTGAGTTGCCTCGCCATTGTCATGAGGAGATTGTCGAGCATTTTACCCCAGATGAGCTTGCGGGTCTTACAAATACTCTTGATACCGACGATGCAGCGGAGCTTATCCGTAACATTGAAGATGTTGATGAGGATGTTGCGGAAGAGGTTTTGCAAAGCCTTCCAAATGAAGATAGAGAAAACCTAGAGACGCTTATCTCTTATGGCGAGTATGAAGCTGGCGCATATATGCAAACGGAGCTATTTTCTGCTTTTTTGGATGAAAGAGTTGGAGAATCTATCCTTAGACTTAAAGAGTTAAAGGCAAAAAAAGAGCTAGATAGCGTCTATCAGGTTTATGTTATTACAAGAGAAAGGGATTTCTTAGGCTCTATAGCTCTTGAAGACCTTATCTTGATTGGACCGAATGTTTACTATAGTGAGCTGATAAACAAGGGTGTAAATAGCGTTAGCGTGGGCGTACTTGATGACATCCATGATGTTGTTGAGATAGCTTCAAACTATGACATGGGTGTTATCCCTGTTGTCGATACAAGAGGTAAACTTGCAGGGCGCATCACCTCGGATGATATCTATGACATTATCGAAGAGCGTGACACCGAGCAGCTCTATAACCTCGCAGGTGTTAATGATGAGGCAGAGCAGGAAGAGAGCTTGTTTCACATAGGAAAATATCGAGCTTATTGGCTTGGAATCAACCTCTTTACGGCGATAGCTGCCTCTATGGTTATCGGTTTGTTTGATACTACCATCCAGTCTCTTGTCGCACTGGCGGTTCTTATGCCCATAGTGGCTTCAATGGGCGGCAATGCGGGAACGCAAACTCTTACCGTTACCGTGCGACAGATGGCACTCGGTGAGATTAACAGTGACGATGCGAAAAAAACCATCAAAAAAGAGGTTTATCTCTCTCTGATGAACGGGATTATTTTTGCAACTGTTATGGGTCTTATAGCATGGGCTTGGTTTAAGATGCCTCTGCTTGGCGTTGTGATAGCTATGTCGATGGTTATCAACCTTTTATCGGCAGGTTTTTTTGGCTCTGTTATCCCGCTTGTACTGCAAAAAGCAGATATCGACCCTGCCGTTGGCTCTTCTGTTTTACTTACCACAGTAACTGATATCGTCGGCTTTTTCAGCTTTTTAGGGCTTGCGACGATTATATTGCTTTAACTGATGTTACGCACTTTTGTAAAAAAAGCGTAATTACCTCTAATTTTCTCGAAAAGTGAACTTTTCGTAGCTTTAGGGGATTGCAAAGGACTTCAGTCCTTGCCACTAAGACGGACGAGTTCGTTTTAGTGCGTAACATCAGTAAAAAAGAGAACACTTAGGGCAGGAAGCGTTACGCAAATGGAGTTTTTGCGTCCGTGTTGCTCTTTTTGTTCACTTTTGATTTCTGCTGGATTTTTTGGTCCCCATCCTCCAAACTCCTCACTTTGGGAGTTGAAAATCTCTTTGTAAACCCCTTTTTTTGGCACGCCCAAAGGATAATTTTCTCTTAGGCAATCTGAAAAATTGCAAACCACCAAAAGCTCTTCATCTTTATCCGCTTTTCTTAAAAAAGCGATAACATTGGACTCATAGTCTCTCTCATCTATCCACTCAAATCCATTGGAATCGTTGTCAAACATGTGAAGCGATGGCTCTTCTTTGTATAGTCGGTTAAGCTCTTTGATGAGTTTTTGAACGCCGCTGTGCATAGGAAAATCCAAAACTTCCCAATCAAGGCTTTTTTGGTAGTTCCATTCGCTAAATTGTGCGATTTCTCCGCCCATAAAGAGGAGTTTTTTCCCAGGATGCGCAAACATAAACCCATACAAAGCTCTTAAGTTGGCAAACTTTTGGTTGTAGTCTCCTGCCATTTTGTTGATGAGCGAGCCTTTCATATGCACCACTTCATCATGGCTAAGAGGGAGAATGTAGTTTTCATTGTACATATAGACAAAGCTAAATGTCAGTTCGTGGTGGTGATGTTTGCGCACAACGGGGTCATTTTTCATGTATTTTAGCGTGTCGTGCATCCACCCCATGTTCCATTTGTAGCCAAATCCAAGACCTCCAGCATCGACTGGTGCGCTTACCATCGGGTACGCTGTTGCCTCCTCTGCAAACATCATAACATCATCATGTGCGGCATAAACTGAGCTGTTTAAATCCTGCAAAAATTGGATTGCACCTAAATTTTCATTGCCGCCAAATTTGTTTGGTATCCACTCGCCCTCTTCTCTTGCATAGTTGAGATAGAGCATCGAAGAGACGGCGTCAACTCGGATACCGTCTATGTGGTACATCTCCAGCCAAAACATCGCCGAGCTGATAAGAAATGAACGCACTTCTTCTCTCTCATAGTTAAAGATAGCACTTCCCCACTGCGGATGATATCCCAGCCGTGGGTCTTTGTGTTCATAGAGGCAAGTGCCGTCAAAGTTCATAAGCCCATGCCCGTCCATCACAAAGTGGGAAGGCACCCAGTCTAAAATAACTCCGATGCCCGCTTGATGCATGATGTTTACAAACTCCATAAACTCTTTTGGCGTGCCATAGCGTGCAGTAGGAGCGAAATATCCGCTCACCTGATACCCCCACGAGCCCTCAAATGGGTACTCTGTGATGGGGAGCAACTCCACATGCGTAAAACCCGTCATAACAAGATAATTTGCTAGTTCATGTGCCGCCTCTATGTAACCAAGACCTCGCTTCCAAGAGCCAAGATGCACCTCATAGACGGAAATCGGCGCATGATGAGAGGGCGAATGTTTGCGCTTGTGCATCCACTCTTTGTCACGCCACTCATGACCTGCCAAAGAGTAAATCTTTGAAGCAGATGCGGGAGCGACTTCTGTATGAAATGCAAAGGGATCGGCTTTGTCGGGGTTTGCGTTTGGCTCTTTTGTGTGGATATGGTACTTGTAGGTACTCATCGCCTCCACACCCTCTATAAACCCCTCCCAAATGCCTGATTCGTCCTCTCTTTTTTGAAGTTGGTGTGAATGAGTGCTGTAGTTGTTAAAATCCCCACGCACGCTTACACCCTCGGCATTTGGAGCCCAAAGAGCAAAATAGACACCGCTTTTACCCTCTCTGTGCATCAAGTGTGTGCCAAAATGGTTGTAAAGTTTCGTATGCTTGCCCTCTCTAAAGAGGTAAACATCATACTCGCTAAACCTGCTTACATCATAAAAAACGCTCATTTTTGCAACCTCTCAAGCGCATATCGATAAACCTCGTCATACTCTTTTGCCGCATCATCCCATCCGAAATGTTGCTTCATCGCCCTTTTTTGCATCGCTACAAATGCCTCTTTGTTGTTTGCGTAGGTATCTAACGCCCACATGATGGTGTTGTAGAGTGCGTGCGGCGTGGCATCTTCAAACTTAAAGCCCACGCCGCTGTTCGTGAGGGCATCAAAATTTTCTATCGTGTCATCAAGTCCGCCTGTTTTGCGTACGATGGGAAGTGTGCCGTAGCTTAGAGAGTAGATTTGGTTTAGTCCGCATGGTTCAAAGAGGGATGGCATCAAAAAGAGATCGCTACCCGCTTCTATCTTGTGTGCCAAATCATCGCTGTAACCCACATGGATGGCAAATTTGGAGCTGTAACGATGGGCGATATGGCTAAAATAACCCTCAGCCCACTTCTCGCCTGCTCCTAGCATCACTATTTGCACATCATGACCTAGCACCCACTCAACTATCTCTGCTATAAGTTCTATCCCTTTTTGTTTTGCAAATCGCCCCACAAAACCTACAAGCGGCACATCTTCCCTTTGTTCTAAATGGAAATGTTTTTGAAGCTCTTTTTTACAAATGAGTTTCCCTTTCAGCGACTTTGCGCTGTAGTTTGCGGCGATTCTTTTGTCATGTTTTGGACTCCACTCCATGTAATCGACACCGTTTACTATCCCAAAGAGTTTATGCGCATGTGCGTTTATGTGCTGCTCAAGTCCAAAACCAAATTCTAGAGTTTGAATCTCCCACGCATAGCGTTTTGAGACCGTTGTCACCGCATCCGCATAAGCGATACCGCCTTTTAGGAGGTTTACAAAGTCCATGCTCTCAAACGCCTCAGGCGCAAATGGCTCCCATCCGCACTCCAAAAGCTCCATAACGTTTTTGTGAAAAACGCCTTGATGCTCTAGGTTGTGAAGTGTCAAAACTGTTGCGGCATCTCCAAAATCATGCACAAACCGTCTCTTTGTCAAAAGCGGCAATGCGGCGGTATGCCAGTCGTTTGCGTGGATGATATCGGGATGAAAATCTATCATCTTGGCGAGTGAAAAAACCGCTTTGCTAAAGAAGATAAAGCGCACGGCGTTATCATCGTACGCCCTGCCCTCATGGTCATAAAGCCCGCTTCTTCCAAAAAACTCTTCATGCTCTATAAAATATACACTCACACTGCTTTTTGGAAGTGTTGTGCGGTAAACTCCTGCCCAAAGTTCGCCCATCACGCCCATCGGTACACCCAAAACTCCATCAACATGGGTAAGTTTGGATTTGTCGATGGCATAATATCTGGGCATAACCACCACGACATTGTGTCCCATCTCGCTGAGTGCTTTTGGAAGTGAGAGGGCGACATCTGCCAAACCGCCTGTTTTTGCGAAAGAGGCAACCTCAGAGGCTACAAATAAGATGTTTAACGCTTTATTCATGTTAAGTCCTTTAGAAGAAGTGCGCCCATTAGCGGGGCGTTTTTGAGTCTGCTTTTGCAGATTGTAACATTTTGGAGGCTGTTTGGTAGTGCATACTGTTTGATATTTTTTAGTATAAACTCTTCAAGATATGGATTTGCCTCTATGACACCGCCACCAAGTACCAAAACTTGCGGGTTAAAAAGGGTAAGTGTTGCTCCTACCCCAACCAAAAGAGCCTCTTCAAACGATGTTACTATGCTATCTTCGCCTATGGCTAAGAGTGCCTCTAAAGTCGGAGCGCAAATTAGGTTTTTTGATGCTATCTGTTTGGCGATACCTGAACCTGAAGCAAAAAGTTCCAAGCAGTTGTTGCGTCCGCATCCGCATGTCAGAGCCGTTTTTTTGTAGGGGATATGTCCTAGCTCCGTTGCAACATTTTGTGCGCCTCTGATAACTCTGCCGCCATCTACTACTCCAAGCCCTAGCCCTGTTCCGACATAGAGTGCGCATATATTTTGCACTCCAAACTCTTTCGCTTCCGCCAAAACTGCACAGTTTAGGTCGTTTTGTATGTAGAGTTTTACGCCAAATTTTTGCTCAATAATCTCTTTAATATTGTAGCAATCAACTTTCATATTTGGCGAGGAGTGTATGATGCCATCCTCAACCTGCCCCGCATAAGAGATGCCCACAGTCGTGACCTCTTTGTACTCCAAAAGCAGTTTTTCTGTCCAAGTGCAAAGCCCTATTTTGCTGCTTTTTGCCTCTCTTTGCGCTACAAGCATACCTTTTTGCCAAAGTTCGGCTCTTAGGTGTGTTCCGCCTGCGTCGATGGCTAGATTCATGAGAGCAACCTTTTGTAGAGTTTATGGTAGAGAAGTGCGCTTTTGGCAAAGGAGAAGTCGCAATTCATATTAAGAGATATCATATCCTCTTTTTTTGCGCTATCGCCATAAAGTGTAACTGCCCTTTTCACCGCCCCAAGAAGTGCTTTTTTGCTCGCTTCTCTCATGACTATCCCCTGCGCACATTTTCTTCCACTCTCATGCACGCTATCTTTCAAACCGCCTACTTTGTTCACTATCGGGATAGTTCCGTAGCGTGCGGCTATCATCTGGCTTAATCCGCAAGGTTCATAAAGCGATGGCATAAGCAAGAAATCGCCTGATGCGTATATGCGGTGGGAGAGTGCCTCATCATAGCCGTTACAGAGAAATCTAAAATTTTTATACTTTTTTGTGTATAAGAGAAGCATTTTTTTATACTCTTCATCCCCGTTTGCAAGAAGCACAAAGTTTACATCCTCACTCAAAAACGCATCAAGCGACTCTATAAGCAGGTCAAACCCTTTTTGATGCACAAGACGGCTTATCATCACAAAAAGCGGTTTTTTTAACCCACTTAAACCAAGTTCCCTTTGGAGTGCTTTTTTGTTTTCATACTTTTTTGCAAGTGTGTCGGAGCTGTAGCAAGAGAGAAGTGCCGCATCGTTTTGCGGGTTAAAAACAGTCTCGTCAATCCCGTTTAAAATCCCAGTTAGTTTGGTTTTATAGAGTTGCAAAAGCCCCTCAAGTCCGCATCCAAACTCTTTGGTTTGTATCTCTTTGGCATAAGTGGGGCTTACGGTTGTAAGTGCGTCGCTATAGACGATGCCCGCTTTGAGAAAGTTCACCCTGCCGTAAAACTCTAAAGCGTCCATGTGAAAATAGCTCTCTTCAAGCCCCACCCGTGCAAGCGAATCTCTCTCAAAAATCCCATGATAAGCAAGGTTGTGGATGCTAAATAGCGTTTTTATCTTTAGTTTTGCCCTGCGCACCAAAAGCGGCACAAGTGCGCTGTGCCAGTCGTTTGCGTGGATGATATCTGCATGGATGATTTGCGCAAGCTCCACAACGGCGGCACAAAAGAGCGCGAAACGGATATCGTTGTTTGCATAATCCCCTTTTGCATCGCCGTACATCTCCTCAGTTGCACTTAGCAGTGGTGCATCGACAAAGTATGTTTTGATGCCATCATGAAGCTTCTCGTAGAGTGTTACATCATAAAAAACACCGCCGAGGTTGACGCTAAAAGCGATATCTATTTTTTCAAACTCCTCTTTTGGCATAAAACCATAAAGCGGCATAACACTTTGTATCTCTGCATGTTTTCCAAGAGCCTTAACAAGAGAATGCCCCACATCCGCCAGCCCGCCGCTTTTTGCATAAGGGTAAATCTCACTTGCACAAAATAGAATTTGCATTATGACTCCTTGCCATCCAAAATCTTCCACTCGCCGTTTCTGTTACTTCCAACCCTGCCAAGCCGCTGCTCCTCTTTGAGTTTTGCAAGCTGTTTTTCTACTGCTCTTGAGCTGATTTGCAATCTTTTGGCTAGCTGTGGAATGGTTATCGTAGGATTTTGCTTGATAATTTTTAAAATTTTATCTTCTGTTTTTACCGAACTTTTCGCCGAACTTTTCGCCGAACTTTTTATGAAATTTTCTATGCTTTTTAAAATCACTTCAAGCATAAATTCTACAAACGGAGTACTCTCTCCCATAGCACCAGAGAGTTCTAGTGCCTCGTAGTATTGCCCTTGAAAGTCCCGCACGATACTTTCAGTCGGAATCGCTATAAAAACACTCTTCCAACTGTACAAAATCACACTCTGCCAAAGTCTGCCGATGCGCCCGTTACCATCGCTAAAAGGGTGGATAAACTCAAACTCGTAGTGAAAAATGCTGCTTTTGATAAGAGGATGTTCATCACTTCTCTTTAGCCATCCAAAAAGTTCTTGCATAAGCTCTGGCACTCTCTCATAGGGGGGAGCGACATGCGTTACGCCATTTTTACCGCCAACTCCGACATTGATGGTTCTGAAATTTCCTGCACCATGAAGCATCTCTCGCATCAAAATTTTATGCGCCCTTAGCAAATCTTTTATATTGATGGCATCATATCTCTCAAACTCTTTATAAGCCTCTATAGCACCCTCGGCTTCTGTTATCTCTCTAAGTGTTCCTAAAACCTTTTTGCCCTCTAAAATAGCAGTAATTTTCTCTTCACCTAAAAAATTTCCCTCTATCTCAAGCGTCCCTGCAAGCGTCTTGATGCGGTTGATTTTTCTTAGTTGTGGAGTGATAAATTTTGCCTCTTGCAACTCTATCTTTGTCATCTCTTCGCTGATTTTTGAGACAAGATGCACCATCTTTGTTGTAAGAGTATAAGGCGGTCTATAGCTGCTCATCGTCTCTTACGCTATGTCAAACGCATTTAAAAGAGCGGCGCACTCTTCGGGTGCTACTGGGTTGATGGTCATGCCTGTTGCTATCTCAAATCCGCCTAGCGTGTAGATGCGGGGGATGATGCGGATGGTAAAACGGTAGTTTTTCTCCAGATGCGACATGTAAGCCTCGTTTTCAAAGTTTGGGTTTAGCGGTGCGAGCATAAAGTGGATATTATAGTCAAAATCATCAAGTTGTGCGGCAAGTTTTTCAAAAACACTTTTTATGCAGTGTGCAAGTGCCGTGACATCGTCTCTTGAACATCTCTCAAGGCTTGAGATATTTTTTTTTGGTGCTATCATCACTTCAAAAGGGTATGCGCTTGCAAAAGGGCAAAATGCGGCAAAATTTCCATCATTATAGACAACTCTTTTTTTTGCTTCTATCTCGTTATGCACAATATCTTCTACTTTTCCCCTGCCGTGGCGGTGGTAGTAACGCATATTTTGCTCTAAAAAGTTTTGTTCGCTCTGCGGCGTTATAGGAAGTGCTAGAAGCTGTGTATGAGGGTGTTCTTGCGTTGCGCCTGCGTCCACGCCGCTGTTTTTAAAGATGCTTAGATGGATGAGTCGTCTATCTTTTTTCAAATCATCTATGCGGATAATCATACTTCTGAGCCAATTTTCGATATCGGCAATCTCAAGCTCTTGCATTTTACAATCGTGACACGGGGTGTCTATAAGTATCTCATGCGCTCCAACCCCTGGGATATGCTCAAAAAGCCCGTCTCTTTGGGAGATATCTTCAAGTTCCACCTGCACGGCTTTGTAGAGGTTTGGAACAACTCTTGTGTGCCATCCTTTGGCGTTTGGCTCATTTGCTCTTATGGCAAAAAGCTCTTTTGGAGTGAGCGACTCATTGCCATCACAAAATGGGCATTTGGCACTTTTGAGCTGTTCCTTACACGGTTTTGCATGTATTCTTGGTCTGTGAAGCCTCTCGGGGGCGATGATGACATACTCGTTGTGGATGCGGTCTCGTCTTATCTCAGACATCGCAAACCTCCACTTGTGTTAAAAGTTCAAGGTGTGAAGCAAAAGGGAGACTTAGCAGCAGCGATATCTGCTGTGCGGTGCGTTCAAAACCGCTCTCACTCTGCGAAATCGTATTTAAAATGTAAGCGTGAAGCATGCACTTTTTGTCTAAAGAGATACGGAATGCTTTTTGTGTATAGCTATCTTCCAAAATAAGACTCTCCACACCAACCAATGAGAGTCCATCGCCCACTTTTTGCCCATTTATAAGCACTTTGTCTGGGTGTGCAAAGTGAAAGTTAAACTCCACGCCGTAGTGAAGTTCATCTGCATATTCGCTTTGCAACTCTAGTGCGAGTGAGAAACTTTTTGTCTCAAAACTGTATTTTTTCACACAAAGAGTATCGTACTTTTTATCAAGATAAACGCCGCCCTCTCGCCTAAATGCTGTGTGCCCTTCATCAAAAACAAAAGGTCGATTTGCAAAATCGCCCGCTTCATGATACGAGGCTCTCTTAAACGCCTCAAACGAAAACGCCTCTGTGCTGATATGGTCGATAAAGGAGTATTTTGGGTGCCAGTCATAGACAAGGTCACATTTGAGCGTCGCATCAAGCACCGCCGCATCGCTATGGATGCTCTCAATACCCTCTTCATGCATCTTTGGCACAACCTCTTTTGGATGCAAAATCTTCTCATGATATGCCTCATGACGGCGCATCAGAGTGTTTTGCCAGTTAAAGAGCTTTTCAAGTGAGCCAAATTCCATAAGCTGACCACCGTAACGAGAGCTAAAAAGCAGGCTTAACTCGCTTGTCAAAACCTTAAACTCCTCGTAACCGTCCATATCGACATCAAAAAGAGAGGTGGCAGTTTTTTTCTTTGCAAGTGAACGCTCTATCTCCAAAAGATATCTGTAAGCGTTGTCCCTAAGGTTTGGCAGATAAAGCCCGCCAAAGACGCCATGCCATAAAACATCGTTGGTTTGGAGCTTGTAGAGTGCTTCCAAAGCCCCTCTTTTAAACTGGGCTTGATTTTTTGAGTGGTGCATCATGCGCTTGTGGATGTAGTTGCTCTCATTGTACTTGATAAAGAAATTTTTCCAAATCCCGCCTTTAACAAGCGCAACCCCCTCCTTTTGAAAGTACTCATCGCCAAGGCGTTCTTTGAGTGCTTCAAGAGCCAAACCTTGATGGCTTTTAAGACTCCACTCTCCCATCTCAAAGTAGGATGTGTTGTTAAGATATGCCAAACCTTTGGAGCGGTGGGTGCTAAGGTACTCTTTGTAGTGCATCGTCTCTATCTGCTCATTTGCCAAAACAGCCTCTACAAACCCCTTTAGCCACCCTTTTTCATAAACCCACGCATGCGTCTTTGGCCAAAGCCCAAACTTCTCCAAATCATCAAAGATGATAGCCGCACTGTCCTCATCCTTTGCACACTTCAAAATCGCCTCAACCGACCTCTCCACACCAAAAAACGGCAACGCATAGCGAAGAGATGCAGAGATAGGAAAGAGTGCGATTTTCTCGCCCCCCGCCTCGCTCTCATAGAAGCCATCCATTGCCCCACCATCAAAACCGCTGCTTAAAAAATGGTAATCATCCACAACCACATACTCCAAACCACACGCCCTAAGATCACGGATAACCGAACTCTCCCAAACCCTCTCAGTCAGCCACGCCCCCTTTGGCGAACTTTTGAGATTTTTTTCAAGATAGTTACTTAGTTTGTTTATCTGCGCTTGTGCATCAAGAGAGTTTATGGCGCTCAAAATCGGCTCATAATACCCCGCCCCAACCCACTCGATAGCACCTTTTTTAGTAAGGTAGTGCATATCTTCAAACACTTTTGGATGTTTGGTTTTTATCTCATTTAAGAGCCACCCGCTAGAATGCACCGCAAAACGAAACTCAGGATACTCCCTCATCGTCGCAAAAAAAGGAGCGTAACAAAGCTCTATAGCCTCCTTGACCGCATCACCGAAATTGTCCACAGGCTGGTGCATATGCACCCCAAAGAGCAGTTTTACTTTTTTCATTTTGTCTCCTCTGTTAAAATATTGACTATCAAACTAATTACGGTATCTTTTTGTTGCGCTTCACTTTTAGCCGTCATAAGCGAGAGTGCTACAAGGGCGTTGTCGTTGATTTTTAGTTCGCCGTTATTTTTGTAGAGCATACCGTTTTTTGACAAGAAAAGTATAAACATAAAAGCACCGATGCGCTTGTTACCGTCATTGAATGGATGCCCTTTAATGATGTAGTATAGCAAATTTGCCGCCTTTTCTTCGACACTTGGTAGCAAGTCCACACCACCAAAAGTTTGGTAGATGTTTCGCACGATGCCGCCAAACTCTCCTGCTTTTTCTCGTCCAAATAGCTCTGTAGCTTCCCCTTTTTTGACAAGTTCACCCTTAAGCTGTGCAATAGCCTCTTTTGCCTCATCAAAATCAAGGATAAATCTCGCCTCTTTTGGCTCAACTTCGACTTTAAGCGAGTTTTCATCATACCCTTGCAAAAGCGTCCAAGTGCGAGAATAGTTGAGTATCACATCCAGCAAACCCTTTGCTTCGCTAAGTTCAAGTTCACTTTTTGAGATGGTATCTTTGAACAGCGCTATGGTTTCGTTTAACTCCTTAAGCCCTTTTTGCTCCAACCTTTTTTTGTTGATGGCGTAACCGTTTACAAGGTACTCTTTTAGGATTTTGGTTGCCCAAATACGAAATGCAGTGCCTCGTTTTGATTTGACACGGTAGCCAACGGAGATGATGACATCAAGGCTATAGTATGCAACATCATACTTTTTACCATCACTTGCAGTTGTCTGGAAATTCCAGACAACTGAATTTTTCTCAAGTTCACCCTCTTTAAAAATATTGCCTATATGTTCCGAAATAGTTTTTTTATTTTTATCAAAAAGCAATGCCATCTGCCCTTGACTAAGCCATACAGTCTCATTTTCAAGTGAAACATCAAGTCTTATCTCACCGCTAGCATCTTCATAAATCATTATTTGGTTGTTTAGTTTGGTTTTCATTGTAGTTTCCTTTTGTCTATCCCACCATTTAGAGCTATTTTTATAAACAAGTATGCCATTTTGTTATCTCTTTTTGGACTCTTCTTTTTTTGGCAATGCACTCTGTTTTATCATCTTTTTCTCATCCGATTTTACTTTTCTCTCTAGTTTTTTTAGATCCTCAGCAGGCGGCAACTCTTCGGGCTTGATGCCTCTCTCGCCCAAAACTCCTCTAACGCTTTGGTTATTTTGTATATGTTCACTTGTGATGGAGTTTTCGCCGTAAAGATTTTTTTGTTTTACATTGTAGTTTGTGATTTCTGTGGCTAAGTTTTTAGCCGTGATAGTGATAGTCGGCAAAAAATCAGCCAATGGGCGAGTGTTTGGCACGCCTAGTTTATCTTTCATATTTTGTGTTGTATTGCCACCAAAAAGTGCCGTATCGCCTCTTGAGCGAATCCGCCCAAATCCGCTCTCATCGACTCCTCTTTCATAGATATTTTTTGATAGTTCAGTTTCTGATTCTTTTAATTTTGCTCTTGCTTGAAGTCTGTCTTCCAGCTCTAAGCGTTGTTCTATGAGTTCTTGTTTTCGTGTCTGAATCGCAAAATATGTTTGAGCAAAAGCAATCTGCTCTTTTTTGCTATCGCCACTTTGAGCTATGAGGTAACAAGCGTATCGGGTAAGCATGATATCTTCAATAATTCTTTGTGTATTTGAGCCAATAGAGACCATCTTCGTGACATCACGAAAATGGTCTGTTATCTCTATGCTAGAATTTTCACAAGCAGTTTTTGCTTTTTGTATCACATTTGCAAAATTTTCCCATCGTTCATATCCAAGCACTTTTTGCAAATCCCTAGCAAACCAATACTCTACACTACTATCTTCAAGCACATTTGACAACTGATTAAACTCATTTTGAAGTGTAGTTATAAGCTGTTTATCCATAGATTTATCTCCTTTAAGATTTTACTCAATCTTAGCACTTAAAACTATTTCGATTAAAAAATTTGTCATTTTGCAATGTTTTTTCCCGATACCACTTAATATTTTTTTTGTTTATAAATAAAATTTTTATCTCCATAT
>JAOTSA010000173.1 GCA_030247515.1 Sulfurimonas sp.
AAGGTAGATGATTTTGCAAAAAGACAACCTGCAACTCGAAATCTTCGCTATTGGGTTTTGGCACTAAGTCTTATTATCTCGTTTGCAATGGGCGTAACCGCTTTTGAGTTTATATCACCAATATCAATGCTTCATAGAGGCATTATATTTGGAATGGGTTTTGGATGGGCGGCAGTGTTCATTATCTTTAATTTCGATCTTTTGGTTCTAAAAAATGGTTGGTGTGGACATATCTGTCCACTGGGTGGATTTTATTCACTTGTTGGTAAATATAGTTTAGTGAGAGTACATCACACGCAGGAGAACTGTACACTTTGTATGAAATGCAAAGTTGTTTGTCCTGAGCAACAAGTTCTGTACATGATAGGAAAAGAGACTATACCAGTCCTCTCTGGAGAGTGTACAAATTGTGCAAGATGTATAGAAGTGTGTGATGATGATGCTCTTAATTTTTCAATCAGAGATCTCATAAAAAATAATAAATCGGGAGAATAAAATGAAAGCAATGGGGAAAATAACAATCGGCTTTGTAGCCGCTGCACTCCTTATAGTGGGCTGTGCGGGAGAGGGTGCAAAAAGTGCACAAAAAGAGGTAGTAAAGCCTTCAATCAGTGAAGAGTCTTTAGGTCTTAGAAAAACAGACCTTTACACTGAAAGTACTACAGTTGGAGACAAAACTGCTTATGGTACTGCTCAAGCTACTACAAGTACAAGAATCAAAAGAGCGTTTCAAGATGCTCCACCAATGATTCCACACGATACAGTAGGTATGCTTCCAATCAAAACTGGAGACAACAGTTGTGTTGGATGCCATATGCCAGAAGTAGCTCCTGCAATGGGTGCAACTCCGATTCCTGTATCACACTTTACAGACTTTAGACCAAGAGCTAAAATCGTAAACGGAGTAGCGGTTGACACAGTAAATAACTACAAAAATGAGACTAAAATCGTTAAGGGAGATCATCTCCAAAATGCTAGATTTAACTGTTCTGCTTGCCATGCACCACAGTCACAAGGAAAGTTAGTTGTTGAAAACACTTTTGAACCAGTGTTTACAACAAAAGACGGTGCGGACAAATCTACATGGAATGAGAAAAAATATACAGATTCTCTTAACACGGTAGGTGCAGCAAGTTTTGTTACTGAGGGTGACTTAGCAAACAAAAACTCTAAAGCTGGCACACTAGGCGGCGCAGCACACTAATGGAGAGAAGAGAGCTTTTTGGCTCTCTTGCTTCTTTCACAAAAGAGAAAAAGCAAGAAGAGTTTATCCGTCCTCCTTACTACAGTGATTTATCTCTTTTTCACAATGAGTGTAACAAGTGTGATGGTGTTTGTGCCACTGCTTGTGAAGAAGATATAATATTTATTGCTAGCGATAAAACTCCGTATATTCTGTTTTTAAAAAATGGGTGTACTTACTGTGATAAATGTGCCGAGGCTTGCGACTTTGGTGTACTCACTCTTGAAGCGAAAAATCGCATTTCTGCTACGGTTACTATCAACAAAACAAAGTGTTTAAGTTGGGATCATACAATGTGCTTTTCTTGCAAAGACCCGTGTTTGGACAATGCGATTGATTTTAAGGCGATGTTTATGCCAACTATCAACGACAAATGTACAGCTTGTGGTTTTTGTATCAGCAGATGCCCAACAGATGCAATAGAAATAAAGGTGTTATCATGAAAATTTTTCTAAGTATGCTTTTTCTTTTTACCTCTCTTTTTGCTGCCCCTACCAAACAGCCAGTAGGAAGTTATGAGGCGAGCGGTTCAGTTGTGGACATAGTTTACAAAGATGGCAAAATTTACACTGCAACG
>JAOTSA010000046.1 GCA_030247515.1 Sulfurimonas sp.
GAGACAGTGTATATACTTTTCCAAGCAATATAATTAAGGTTGATGAAACATCTGAAGATGGAGTGGGTGAGATAAATATAGATATTTCTGCCTATGTTTCAACTGAAATTTTTTTTATAAAAATAAATCATCTAGCTAACCATGCTATAGGAGAACAAAAAAATCATAATGATGGAATTGTCTTAAAGGTTGATTTAGAAGCAGCAGAAATTGGTGTTTATTTATTTGAATTAAAAAAACAATTAAGGTTTAATAAGTTAGAAAAAGCTTCAAAACAGTTGATGAGTGCATATAGATTTATAAAATATATGCAATTAGAGGAATGTTTTAACATTAATTATAAGTTCCATACCGCATCCGAAATTAACAACCTTTCAATGGATTCAGATGCTATAAAAAATTTTAGTAGATATCAAAAAGGGCTATTTGATGCTGTTTATAAGAGTAAAAATAAGATACCTTTACTTGCGGCATTTTGTGATTATCAAGAATATGATTTTCAACATGTCAATTTTGGCAATACAATAACAATTTGATACTATATAACTAATAAATATAGTTAAAGAATAAGCATCAAGTAAGAATATGGTTCTGCAAACCTCCAAGACATGACAAAATAACAGTGTTCAACGCCAGAAGCTATCATTACTTACAATGTTAAAGATTTTAAAGATGCAGAGTTGATTTTTAAACATAAGATTATGACTCCAGAAGATTTTATAAAGGAGATGCCATGAGTATAGTTACACTAAGAATACCAGATTCTAAACATGAAAGATTGAAACAGTATGCCAAAGAGCAAGGAGTGAGCTTAAACAAGCTCTTTGATGAATTTGCAACGGTTGCACTCGCACAGTTCGATGCAAAAACTAGGTTTGAACTTAAAGTTTCCAGAGGCAGTGCCCAAAAGGGATTGCAGATTTTAGATAAGTTAGATAGAGAGTTGTAATTTGTTTTGGTGTATGAAAGATGTAATATCAAAAATAAACTTTTATAAAATAAGATTATGAATATGTTTAATGATGCACTACACCTTATGATTCAAAGTGCCGACGGTAGTTACACGGCTTACTCCAAAGAGTATGATGAACATTACCACTCCACGAAAGACGGTGCGCTTTTTGAGTCGCTGAAGAAGCATGTAGAACCTGCTTTTTTAGCCAAAGGCGGCGCAAAAGAGATAACGGTTTTGGATATCTGTTTTGGGCTTGGGTTTAACACGCTTGCACTGCTTTACCACCGACAAAAAAATGCTCCCGATGTGAAGCTGCGTATCTTTTCGCCTGAGCTTGATGGCTCTTTGGTGGCGGGGCTTTTGGATTTTAGCTATCCAAAGGAGTTTGAGGAGTTTTTGCCCATCATTGCGGCACTTGTCAAAAACGGGGTTTATGAGGATGATACTACGCACATCGAACTTTTTTTGGGGGATGCGAGGGTGTATGTGAAAGGGTTTGCGCCAAAAACTTTTGATGTGGTTTTTCAAGATGCTTTTTCGCCCGCATCCAACCCCGTTTTATGGACGAGAGAGTATTTTGCGGATATCAAAAATATCATAAAAGATGACGGAGTTCTCACGACATACTCCATCGCACTGCCCACAAGACTGGCTCTTTATGAGAATGGATTTGGGCTTTTTGTTAACAGCGGAGAGGGCTTTAGAGATGCAACCATCGCCTCGCCAACCCCGCTTGATGGGTTTGAGAGAGTAGATATGCAGCATAAGATAAAGTGCAATCCCCTTGTCTGTTCGCTTAGGGATTAGACTTCTTTTTAAAAACTAAAGACTCTCAATAACTAAAGGGGACAAGCTCACTAAGATACAACAACAAAAGTACACTTTAACATTTATGCTATTTATGATAAACTTTGCTTTATAAAATAAAGAGAATATGGCATGATAGAACAACTGCAAGAAAAACAAAGAAAACTACTCTTTTTTGCTAAAAAGATAAGCTACACAAGAAAAGAGTTTACATTTATAAACGGTGATGAGCGGCTCATAGCACTTATCGGTGCAAGAGGTGTGGGAAAAACCACCCTTTTGCTTCAGTATTTAGCGCAATACTCTCTTGATGAAGCACTCTATTTTAGTGCCGATGATATTAGCATCGCCGCTGTTGGCATCATAGAGATAGTGGAGGAGTTTTATAAACTAGGCGGGCGCATAGTTGTCATAGATGAAGTGCATATGTTTAAAGATTGGGCGGCACACATCAAAAACCTCTATGATTTTTATCCTGATTTGACCATACGCATAAGCGGTTCGTCTATGCTGAGTATCTTGATGCAAAGTCATGACTTAAGCAGAAGAATCGTCACAAAAGAGCTTAACACGCTAAGTTTTAAAGAGTATTTTGAGATAAAACACAATGCTACGCTTCCATCGCTTTTGCTTGAAGAGCTGCTCTTGAGTCACAATGAACTCTCCTTTGAGCTAACTAGCAAATATCCAAATCTTTTTAGAGAGTTTAAAAACTATCTTAAAAACGGTGCTTACCCATTTTTTACTACAAGCAAAAGCGATGAGAGTTTCGATAGCAAACTTTTCAACTCCATAGAAAAAATCATCTATGAAGATATACCATCAACCAACAAAGTAAAGTTTGAAAACCTTGTGGTATTTAAAAAGCTTATCTATACCGTCATAGCTTCCAAAGTCCCATTTTTAGTCAAGATTGATTCTTTGGCAAAAGGGCTGGGTATCAGTGAGCCGACACTTTATACCTACCTAGATATTTTAGACAAAACAGGTATTTTCAGAACACTCAAAAAACAGAGTGCGAAACAAAATAAAAAACCTGAAAAACTCTACTTTTGCAACACAAATATCCTCTACACCCTAGCAAATGATCAAAAAATAGTTACCGATATCGGCACAGTGAGAGAAACATTTTTTGTAAACGCATTTGCTGAGATTTACTATAGCGAGATAGGTGATTTTCAAGCAGGCGAAATTATATTTGAGGTTGGCGGTAAAAGCAAAAACTTTACACAGATAAAAGATGTAGATAAAAGCTATTTGGTTGTAGATGTAGATACCACTACCCACAAACACAAAGTACCGCTTTGGATGTTTGGACTTATAAATTAACATCCAGCTTGTTAGAAATGCTAAAGATTGGGACTATGGATCATTGATGGAAAGAGAACATGGACACAGAAAACTACTAAGTGAGCCATATATAACGCTTAATGAGGGTTGGGCAGAGTATGTCAACACCCCTATGAAGCGGGGAGAACTTCATGATATACGCAACTCTGTCAATAGACAAGCACCGCTAGGTAGCGAGTTGTGGCGAAAAGAAACTGCTACAAAATATGGCATACTATCAACACTTAATCAAAGAGGAAGACCAAGAAAAGATGTATAAAAGTAGCCTGTTCCCATTTCACATCCCCATTTCACAGCATCCGCTACAACATAGATCCCGAGTTTAAAGCCATAGTAATAGCAAATAATCTAATACAAAGGAAGGTAGCGTAAATGAAGAACTTTATAAAAAAGTATTGGTGGTTATTGGTAGTGATTGCAATTTCTACCAATTATATTTATTTGCAGACTAGAAGTCCTGCTGATTATTGTGAAGAGCAACAGAGATATTTAACAAATGAGGAATTAACACAAGGACTAGCGGATGGACTTGCAGGAACCATTAAAGATAAAACTGAAAATGCTCTTAAATCAACTGGACTCGATGTCAATACGACTGAATTTTTCCAAAAATATCCCCATTTAATATGGGTTGACAGGAATGCAAGTGCAAAGTACTTTCCAATATCCGTCAATGCGCTTTATTTTTTTACGCCTGATGAAAAAAAGCAATTTAATCAAAAATGGCGAAAGGTACTCGAAGAATACTATCGTTCAAAGCCACCATCCGAAAGACCAAAATATAAAACTGTCGTGGGTATTAGCTATGAGCAAGCTCTAAATGGTTGTGGTCGTGCTGTTGAACCATTTCAGATGCCGTGGATAGATTACATAGAAGAAAATGAGGGTAGATATGCGAAACAAAACCCTTATCAAAATAACTTAAAGTAAAAAAGGAGACAAAATGGCAACGATTAATACAACATGGCAAGCACTCGACATCGAGGCGATGACAAATTTATACCTATACGGTACATTAAACACCCCTTCTAGTAAGGCGGATGAGGCTCTCATAAGAGAGGATGGATATGTAACAGAGATTCAAATAGATAATGTAGCATCATTTATGAGTGATGGTCTGGGAAGATTCGCTTTGGGTTCAAATATATCCGTAGTAAAAGAGTTTATGAACGGCGGTGTGTTTTATGCACCAGGAGAGTATAAGGCAGGTGATTACTTTATATAGAAAAAAGGGGGACAGGCTACTTTTTATTTGAAAAATGCTTACTACAAAGAAAATGGCACACTTGAAAAAAGTAGCCTGTCCCCATTAACTTGATGTTTATTTAGACTAAAAATCCCAATGAAACTACCATAAAAGCGATGAATGAAGCTAAAAACTTGGAAGGTGAGGTTTGCTCACTAGAAGAGTTTGTAAAGTGAGTTTGAAACTTTTCTTCAAATACTAGTCACGATAAAGTTGGTGTGGTGTGATTAAGCAAAATATCAAGAGAATAATATTATCATTAGCTGATAACAAAGGAAATCCGTGAATGATTTAGAAAATCTATTGATGCTTGATGGTGAAGTCTTTCCACTAGATAACGGATGCTGGGTAAAGTTTGAGGCTAAAGAGGTTAAACCAAGCAGTGCGATACCTCATGGGGTTAAATACTCTCTTACGCTTCACGATAAAAGAAATCAAAGAGTGATAGGGTATGACAACGCACATAGCTTTAAGCCCACTCGAAAGTACGGAGCTAAAAAAGAGACATATGACCATATCCATAAACAGATGGAAGTGGTATCCTATGAGTTTGAATCAGCTTCACAGCTTATAGAGGACTTCTGGAAGAGTGTAGATTATTATTTGGAGAACAACCTATGAATACAAAAACAATCAAAGTCGGCATTATGTCACTTTCTGAGTATAAAGCAAGAACTATAGCCATAGCAAAAGGCGAGTATAGACCAATGAGCGATGAACCAAAAGTGTGGTTTGAGTCCATCAAATCAATGGCTCAAATCCTCTCAAGCGAGAACCAAGAACTGTTAAAAACTATATTGCAAAAGAGTCCAAAATCGCTTAAAGAGCTAGAAGAGCTAACAGGCAGAGCAAAATCAAATCTCTCCAGAACGCTTAAGACTTTAGAGAGATACGGCATAGTAGAACTTCACAAAGAGAATAACGCACTTGTTCCAGAGGTAAAAGCAACTCATTTTCAAGTAGAATTTGGAGTTAATGCAGCATAAAGTGCAATCCTCTTGTTTGTTCGCTTATGAATTGATAACCGCTAAAAACGCCTCTCCAAACTGCTCAAACTTCTTCTCCCCCACACCGCTTACCTCAAGCATGCTCTCTTTGTCGTGCGGTTTTGCGGCGGCGATGTTTTTAAGCACTTTATCGGAGAAGATGATGTAAGCGGGGACTTTGAGTTCGGCGGCATGTGAGGCTCTAAGTGTTCGTAACTGCTCGAAGAGTTCTGTGTCCACATCGTCTCTTGATTCTTGTTTTACTTTTTTCTCTTTTACATTTATCTCTAGGCGGGAGGCTTTGATAAATAGCTCTTTTTTGCCTCTTAAAATCTCCGCCGCCTCTTGCGTGAGTTTGAGTGTGCTAAACTCTCCCAGAAGCAAAATCTTCAGCTCTAAGAGCCGCTCCAAGATAACAAACCACTCTTTTTTGGCAAGATGTACGCCGATGCCATAGACGGAGAGTTTATCGGCACTGTTGTTTAGGAGTTTTTGCTCTTTTGAGCCTCTGAGTATGTCGATGATGTAGTTTTTACCAAAATTTTGCTCTGTTTTATAGACTGTGCTTAGAAGCATTTGAGCCTCTTTGGTTATGTTTTGTCTCTTCTCGTCGGAGTTTAGGCAGTTGTCGCATCTGTTCATGCACTCATCGATGGTGTCGTCGAAAAATGCGGCGATTTGCTGGTGAAAACAGACCTCACTTGTGGCGTATTTGTAGAGCGTGTCGATTTTTTGGCTTAGATGCTCTTTGTACTCACTCTGGGTCAGCTCCTCCAAAAACTTTTTGTGTTGCGCCATATCGCCTGCATTGAAGAGTAAAAGAGCCTCTGCATCCTCGCCGTCTCGTCCCGCTCTTCCTATCTCTTGGTAGTAGTTTTCAAGTGATTTTGGAAGTGACATATGCACTACAAAACGGATGTCACTCTTGTCTATCCCCATCCCAAAAGCGATGGTTGCGACCATGATGTTTACTTTGTCATTGACGAAAATCTTAAAATTTTGCTCTCGCACATGTTGCGGTAGTCCCGCATGATAGGGAAGTGAGCGGTAACCGTTTGAGTTGAGGTAGCTGCTTAACTCCTCCGCCTTTTTGCGTGAGCTGACATAGATAATCCCGCTCTCGCCCTTGTAGCGGTGCAAAAATGCTTTGAGTTGCAGATGCCCGTTGCTCACTCTTCTTTGCGCTGAGATAAAGATGTTTTTGCGAAAGATTTTGCCTTTTAAGAGGAGCGGATTTTCAAGTCGTAACTCCCGTAAAATATCCTCAGTAACATGCCCAGTTGAGGTCGCTGTAAAGGCGCAGATGGGCGTGTGCGGGAAGTTTGAGCGCAACATACCTAACGCTCTGTAGTCATCCCTAAACTCATGCCCCCATTGTGAGATACAGTGCGCCTCGTCAATAACAAAAAAGTTGATTGCAAGCCCACGCAACAGTGCAATCGTCGCTTGGTTGTTGAGCCGCTCAGGGGAGAGATATAAAAACTTTAGCGTACCATCAGATGCCCTTTGGATGATGCTCTCCACCTCTTCACGGCTTTGCGCAGAGCTTATCATGTCGGCACTGATTTGCTGTGCTTTGAGAGCGGCTACTTGGTCTTGCATAAGAGCGATAAGCGGAGAGACAACGATGGTTATCCCATCCATCATAAGCGTGGGAAGTTGATAAACAAGCGATTTGCCTCCACCTGTGGGGAGAATCATAAGCAAATCACGCCCGCTTAAAACCGCATCCACCCCCTCTTCTTGAAGCTCCCGAAAACTGTTATGCCCAAAGTAGTGTTTGAGCGATTTTAGTTTCATTGGACTTTTTTCATCATTCATAGGCAACGAACGATTCTGCAACGGAAGGGTCAAATCTTGTGCAACAAGATTTGGGGTACCCACCGTGAAGCCTTAGTGAGTGCATAGGAATGATGAAAAAAACCATTAGTAATGCGCCAAAATAGTATCGACTTCATCCCATGAGAGCGTGCTTTTTTTGTGCGTGAGAATGTGTGCAACATAGCGGGCGAACATGTCGGTCTCGATGTTTACCCGTGAGTCTTTTTTGTAGTTTTTAAAGAGTGTTTCTCGCATAGTGTGCGGGATGATGGTAAGGCGGAAACTCTCATCAAAAACCTCATTTACGGTTAAACTCACCCCATCCACCGCTATAGAACCTTTAGGGATGATATAAGGGATAAACTTTTTCTCGATTTTGATAAAAACATCAAAAGAGTTGCCGTTGTTTTTGATGCTCTCCACCACACCGATAGCATCCACATGCCCCTGCACGACATGCCCCTCAAACCTGTCTCCCATCATCATCGCAGGCTCGATATGAACCTCGCCTTTGTAGTTCTCCATAGCCAGATGCTTTTGGCTCTCAGGAGAGAGTTCCACGCTAAAACCATCACTCGCAACGCTTATGACAGTAAGACAAGCCCCGTTTATCGCTATAGAATCCCCCAATTTTGCTTTATGCTTTGCACGCACACTCAGCGTACTTCCCGCCAAACTTTTAACATGCGCTATCTCTCGGATTAGTCCTGTGAACATTTTTATCTCTCTTGATTGCTTTTGAAAATATTTAAGATGACTATTTTTTCATCTTCTACCAAATAAGGTATGCAGTACCCTTTATAGACCAAATCTCTGATGTTTTCATCAGCATGATAGAGCGATTTTCTAAACTTAAGGGGCATAAACCTTAAATCATCTATTTTTTTGTTGAGTTCACTGTTGAAGAGCAAAGCTTGCTGTAAACTATCTTGTGCAATAAACTCTAAGGTAAATTGGAGTGATGTTAAAAATTTTCTCTCTTTAACTATTTGCATATTTTTCTTTTAGTTGAGACAAAAACAAGTTCATCTCCTCATCATATTTTTTTGCATCCAACAACTCTGCTCTACCACTTTTATACGCATCTACCTGTTTGCTTAAGACCTCTTTATCTTTTTGAAATTGCACATTAAAATTGCTGCTCTCAAAAGATGTTACATCTATGTCGTTTTTAAAACTACTTAAATAGTGAAGAATTTTATTGGCGATTGAAGAATCGTTGACATTTATAGCTATCTGCATAATTTCCTCTTTTTTATAAAATTGTACCACACCTAAAAAACAATCTTCCCCTCATCTTGAAGCCCTCTAATAATCTCTTTTGCTTTAACATGCCCTTTATAAGCGGCTTTGCGGCACTGCTCTAACGCCATGTCATGGTCTTGTTCGCATCCTATGCCTTGGTCATACAAAAGTCCCAGATTGTAAAGCCCCTCGGCAAGACCACCCTCGGCGGCTCTTTTGAAGCAGATAAAACATCGCTTCTCATCCACGCTCACGCCATGCCCCTCTTTGTAGAGAACGCCTAGATTGTTGAAGCACTCTAAGTTGCCTCTTTTTGCTCCCTCTTCGTACCAAAAAGCGGCTTCGGAGAAGTTTTGCAGACACCCTAAACCACGCTCAAGCATAAGAGCGACTTCGTACATCGCACGAGGAACTTCACGGATTGCCGCCTCCATGAAAAGCTCATGTGCCTTAAACTGGTCATGCGTTACTCCGCAAAGTCCGTTCATATATAAAATAGCAAGATTGTAAAGAGCATAGGGCTGTTTTAACTCCGCCGCCCTCTCGTAAAGTGCCAACGCTTTTGCGTCGTCTTGCGTGCATCCTTGCGCATTTTGGTACATGTAGCCAAGCGAGGTCATGGCATCGGCATTGCCATCGTTTGAGAGTTGTGTGTAGAGCGCAAAAGCAGTCCTGAAATCTTTGCTATTGTATGCGTTGTGTGCTTGAAGTATCATATTCTTAAACCATATTTAAATTATTGTGCAAATGATACTTAAAAATGATAAAATTCGGCTAAAGAAAAAATATGGAAAAAAGTATGAATTATGATGTAATAGTAATCGGCGGCGGTCATGCAGGTGTAGAAGCTTCTCTCTCATGTGCGAGGATGGGTAACAAAACTCTGCTCATCTCCATGCTAGCCGAAAATGTAGGCGCAACAAGCTGTAACCCCGCTATCGGCGGTTTGGCAAAGGGACATTTGGTCAGAGAGATTGACGCTTTGGGCGGAGAGATGGCACTTATTACTGATGAAGCGGGTATCCAGTTTCGTATTCTCAACGAGACAAAAGGTCCTGCCGTGCGTGGAAGCCGTGCGCAGATAGACATGGACAGATACCGTGTTATCGCCAGAAACACCATTCTTACCACGCCAAACCTTGATTTGGTTCAGGAGATGGCGGAGTCGCTCATCGTGGAAGATGGCGAAGTCAAGGGCGTAAAAAGCAACCTTTTAAATGAGTACAGAGCCAAAAAAGTTATCATCACAAGCGGAACATTTTTGCGAGGCGTTATCCATGTTGGCGAGATAAAACAGGTCGGTGGACGCTTTGGCGAACAGAGCAGTGAGGGTTTAAGTCACTCACTCAAAGCATGCGGTTTGGAGATGGGAAGACTAAAAACTGGCACATGCGCAAGAATCGACGCCTCTTCCATCGACTTCTCTGTTATGGAGCGACAAGATGGCGATGCCATTCCAAGCCCTTTTAGTTTTCGCACAGACCGTGAAGAGTTTAGAAAAACCAAAAAACAAGTCCCATGCTACATCGCCTACACCAACGAAACAACGCACAACATCATAGAGAGCAACTTCTACCGTGCGCCGCTCTTTACGGGACAAATCGAGGGAACAGGACCACGCTACTGCCCAAGTATCGAGGATAAAATTAACCGTTTTCGAGATAAAGATAGACATCATCTCTTCATAGAGCCGCAAACTTTTGAAAACACAGAGTGCTATATAAACGGCATGAGTACCTCTCTTCCGCCAGATGTACAACAGCAGATGATTCACTCCGTCCATGGCATGGAAAATGCCAAAATCGTGCGTTACGGTTATGCTATAGAGTATGATTTTGTTGACCCCAGAGAACTAAAGCACTCACTGGAGACCAAAAAGATAAAAGGACTCTACCTCGCAGGACAGATTAACGGTACAACAGGCTATGAAGAGGCAGCCGCTCAGGGACTTATGGCAGGTATCAACGCCTCTTTAAGCATCCAAAGCAAAGAGCCACTGGTTTTGCGCCGAGATGAGGCTTACATCGGCGTTTTGATAGACGATTTGGTAACCAAAGGTACAAAAGAGCCATACCGCATGTTTACATCCCGTGCCGAGTACAGACTTCTTTTGCGTGAAGAGTCGGCAGATGTACGCTTAAGCGGTTACGGACATGACATAGGGCTGATTGATGATGCTATTTATGAAAAAGTGAAGGAAAAAAAGACGCAGATAGAGGAGGGACTTCAACTCCTCCAAGAGAAAATCTTTACTCCAAACAAAGAGTTTCTAGCGTTTTTAGAGAGTATAGACGAAGAGAAAATTAGTGATTCTCTCACTGCACAACAGCTTGTTTCACGAAAAAGCGTAGATGTTGCAAAAATGGTGCAAATAGCTCCAGAACTAAACGGACTTGCGCCGTACATCCTTGAAGAGATTTTAGTAGAGGCAAAGTACGCCCGTTATGTACAAAAGCAGAGCGAAGAGATAGAGAAGATGAAAAAGTACCTCAAAGTCTCCATCCCGCAAGATTTTGATTTTAAAAATATTAGCGGATTAAGTAAAGAGATAGTTGAAAAGCTTGAGAAGTTCAACCCGCCAACCCTCCAAGCCGCATCCCAGATAAGCGGCATTACCCCTGCCGCTATCGAGATTTTGCATATCTACATCAAGATAGAGCAGAGAAAAAGATGAGACTTTTTTACTATGTTCACACAGGACACCGCATCGGACTGGACAGATTTAGACGTGCTTGTACCATCATCCGTGCGTTGGGCGATGTCGATATCACGCTCCTATGTTCAGATTTTCGCATAGCTGCTGAGGCACGACACTTTGGAGTTGCAAAAGCAGTAGGCATTGACGCTGTTCAAAACATCCCAAAGATAGCCGAACATGGCGATAAAATGATTTTTGATTCTGACGAGGCAAATCCTGTCATGCTTGAAGATATGAGAAACTATTTCTCCACTTTCATCCGTCTATCTGATGCAAAAGATGATGCCAAAGCGGCAAATGAGTCTCTTATATCGCCATACTTAAGCGGCGATGGGATTTGCAACGGAGTTGCAGTGGATGAGTGCTACTTTAAAGAAAAAGAGAAAAATATCGAAATTTCCTACTTCTTTGGAGATGATGACTATGAAAAAGATTTGGAGAAAAATCTTGATTTTGTAGCAGAACTAAACCCAGATTTGCAGCTTGGATTTTACTACTTTTTAGACTATGAGGAGATGCTACGAAAAAAATTCACAAAACATCATGAGTTTGAAGAGTATGATGATGTGATTCAAAAGAGCAAAATCCTCATCACCGCATCACCACAAGCTGTCTTAGAGTCCCTCGCAGCGGGTGCAAAGCCCATATATGTGCAAAGAGAAGACCATCATTCTGATTTTATACCACTTTTTGAGAGATTACATATCCCTATTGTTTATCATTATGAAAAAGAGATGCTTATGGGTATTATAAGAGACATCAATAATAAAAACTATTTCAAAATGGAACACATGACGCAAAAAATAGCGAATTTCATAAAAGATAGCTTAAATTTATAATTAATTAAAACTATTTTAGTATATAATCAGCCTTTAATTTTAAGGGAAAGAGAGCAAACACATGCATAACAGTAGCCGTAGAGGTTTCATGGGTAAAGCATTTGGTGCCGTAGCAGGTGTCGGTGCCGTTGGGTCATTGGTTGCAATGAAGAAGTCTTGGGATCCGCTTCCAAGCGTTAAAGCAGCTGGTTTCACAACTCTTGATATGTCAATATATAAAGAGGGTGAAATCATAACAGAAAAGTGGAGAGGAAAGCCAATCTTCGTTTTGAAAAAATCGGCAGCGATGATTGCAAAGCAAACAGAATCTCAAAAAGCGAGAGATGTTGTTGTTGGTGATGCACACTTCATGCTAGCGATTGGTTTATGTACACACTTAGGATGTATTCCTGCATATGTTCCTGCAGAAGAGTCATTCCTTTGCGCATGTCATGGTGGTATGTTTAACTGGGCTGGTGAAGTAACAAAAGTTCCACCACCACGTGGATTTGATATTCCTCCATTTAAAATCGATGGAACGAAACTCATCTTAGGTGAAGCAGGTCCAGAATATCAAAAAATGAAAGATAGCGGCGTAACGCTGTAAAGGAGGGGATTAAATGGCACATTTTACAAAAGCAACAAGTGTTAAAGATTGGTTAAACCAACGTTTGGCGGTTGAAACAGTTGAAAGAGTTATGGCATCTGAGTATTGGATTCCAAAAAACATTAACTTCTTGTGGGCGATGGGTATGGTTCTTGCAATCACATTCGCACTACTTTTAGTTTCAGGAATCTTCTTGTTGATGTACTATCAACCAGACGTTAAAGACGCATTTTACAGTGTAAACTACACTATCATGAGAGATGTTGACTTTGGTTGGTTGTGGAGACATGTTCACGGTGTTGCTGCATCAGTTGTTTTCTTGATTATCTACATCCACATGTTCACAGGTATCTATTACGGTTCTTATAAAAAAGGTCGTGAGATGATTTGGGTTTCTGGTATGCTTCTTTTCGTTACGTTCTCTGCTGAGGCGTTTTCTGGCTATATGCTTCCATGGGGACAAATGAGCTACTGGGCAGGTATGGTTATTACTAACATCTTCAGCCTTGGCGGATTACATTTGGATGGTTTAGTTGAGTGGATTAGAGGGGATTATGTTCCAGCTCAAGCGTTCTTAACTCGTTTCTTTATGTTACACGTTCTTTTACTTCCATTAGCAATTATGGGACTTATCGGTCTTCACTTTGCAGCACTTCGCATCCCTCACGTTAACAACCAAGATGGTGAAGAGATTGATTTTGATGCAGAGAGCAAAAAATATTTAGCAGGCGACACAGCGGGCTCGAAAGTTATCCGTTTTGCAAATGACTTTATGAGTAAAGATATGATGGTAGTTGGATTCTTCCTTATCTTCTTCTTCTACTTAGTATTTTTCCAGTACGGATTTGCACTTGACCCTGTAAACTTTGACCCAGCTGATGGCTTAAAAACTCCAGCACACATCTACCCAGAGTGGTACTTCTTGTGGTCTTATGAGATTTTACGTCCGTTCTCTGTAAACATCGGTCTTATAGCGTTTGGTTTTGCACAAGTTATCTTTGTTCTTTTGCCATGGTTAGACAGAAGTCCAAATGCAGTTCCAGCAAGCCGTCGTGGTCTATTTAGTATCTGGTTCTGGGCACTTCTTATTGACATGATTGTGTTGACAGCTATGGGTAAATTACCTCCAGAGGGTATATTTAGTACTATTGGTTTAGTTGCAGCGATAGCGTTTATCCTTCTATGGGTTGCTCTACCATTCATAACTAAAAACGAAAAAAAAGCGTAGGGAGAATAGGATGAAAAATAAAGAACCTTTAATTCTGGTTGTTGTTGTTGCTTTTACTCTTCTAACATACTGGTTAGTTGAGCCATACGCACACTCAGTCATGCACAAACACGTAGAGAGCCAAAACTTTGCTTATGCAGATTTGAAACCTCTTACAAAAACTGGAAATGCTACAAACGGTAAAGATTTAGTAATGGGTGCTGCTGCTTGTACAGGATGTCACTCAATAGCAAAAGATGGTATGCCAGCTGCAATGGACGCAGTTGCTGCTGCTGCAAGTTATGGTGTTAACCCACCAGACTTGAGCAACGCAGGTGCTATTTATGATGCTAAGTTTTTGGCTGATGTTATCGTAAACCCTGCTCATGCACTTAAAGTTGAGCATAAATTCGATGCTTCTAAAGGTCAAATGCACCCAATGGCTCCATTTGCAGGTGCAGGCGGAGAGTTAGAGCAAGAAGTTGCCGACATGGTTGCATACCTACAGTCTATTGCTGTAAAGCCTAGCGAAGTTACACCTAAGATGGCATATGAAAATGCTTGTGGTAGATGTCACTCTGTTTCTTACGAGAAATGGACTCAAATCGGTGAAAAACCTTCATTCAAATTTGAAAAAGACTCTTTGGCATTTGACATCAAAGTGTTAGAGTACCAAGAATCTTTGACAAAATATATGGGTAAATTGCCTCCAGATTTATCAATGTACATCCGTTCTCGTGGTGAGCATTTTGTAAGCACGTTTATTGAAAACCCTCAAGCACACCTTGAAGGTACTGCAATGCCTCGTGTTGGTGTTACAGCAGATGCTGCTCACAAAGTTATCGAGTATCTTGAAGACGCTGGCGATACAAAGAGACATGAGAGAGCATCAGTTGGTAAAACTGTAATGATTTTCTCTGTAATATTTGCTATCTTTGCTCTTCTATGGAAAAAACAAGTGTGGAAAAACCTACACTAATCTTCCAAAATAATCTGCCTCTTTGAGGCAGGTTCTTCTATCTTTGCTTTCTAAAATTCATTATTTTAAACTTTAACTTCGTCATTCCAAACTTGATTTGGAATCCAATCCATTTAAAAACGATTCCCTAAACTTGACAATTCTTAGTTTTATATATACAATTAGAC
>JAOTSA010000047.1 GCA_030247515.1 Sulfurimonas sp.
GATTTGATGAATGTGTTACAAATGGATATTTAATAAAGATACTCGATGAAATAATTACACAGAGTAAACTAGAGTTTAATTTTAACGAATGATGTTAATAATATGAACTACATCGGCTCAAAACTCAAACTATCGTCTTGGATAAAAGAGGAAGTTCAAAATGTAGCAGGTGGTGATTTGTCAGAGAAAACTTTTTGCGATATTTTTGCTGGAACAGGGATTGTGGGGCGGGTTTTTAAGCCTTTTGTGAAAAAAGTTATAAGCAATGATTTGGAGGAGTATAGTTTTGTTCTCAATAAAAACTACATCCTAAACTCCTCATGGTTGGAAGATAAAGAGAGGCTCGTCTGGGAGTTGGATACGTTGCCATTGTGCGAAGATGGGTTTATTTATCGGCATTACTGCATGGGAAGCGGAAGTGGGCGGCAATATTTTAGTGATGAAAACGGTAAAAAGATAGACACTATTAGATTGAAGATAGAAGAGTGGTATAAAATCAAAAAGATAGACGATGGCATGTACTATTTTTTACTGGCTTCACTTTTGGAGAGTGCCGACAAAGTCGCAAATACCGCTTCTGTTTATGGTGCGTATCTAAAACATCTAAAGAAGTCTGCACAAAAGAAGCTGGTTTTAGAGAGTGCGGATTTTGTGTTAAGTCAAGGTTTGCATGAGGTGTATAAAGAGGATGCAAATGTGCTTATCAAAAAAATCAAAGGCGACATCTTGTACCTTGACCCGCCCTACAACCAAAGGCAATATGGGGCGAATTACCATCTTTTAAATACGATTGCGCTCTATGATGCGTTTGTTCCGAGCGGGAAAACAGGGATGCGGGAGTACAACCGCTCAAACTACTGTAGAAAAAATGAGGTAGAGAAAAGTTTTGAAGAGCTTATAAAAAATGCAGAGTTTAAATACATTTTTTTAAGTTACAACAATGAGGGTTTGATGAGTGAAGATGAGGTAGAGAGTATCATGTCAAAGTACGGCAGATATGAGCTAAAAACCAAAGAGTACCAAAGGTTTAAGGCGGACAAAACGCAAAACAGAAACCACAAAGCGGATGCTACTTTTGAGTATCTGCACATACTTCAAAAGGGAGAATCATGATTTTAAGTATCGAGAGTTCATGCGACGACAGCGCAATCGCCATAACAGAGATTGCCACAAAAAAGCTTCTTTTTCATAAAAAGATATCGCAAGAGTTAGAGCATTCAGTTTATGGCGGCGTTGTTCCTGAGCTGGCGGCTAGACTTCATGCAGAGGCACTTCCAAAGATTTTGGAGGAGTGTAAACCATATTTTGGCAGTTTAAAGGCGGTTGGAGTTACTACAACTCCAGGGCTTAGCGTGACGCTTGTGGAGGGCGTGATTATGGCAAAAGCCGTCTCTATCGCACTGGACATTCCCATCATCGGAGTAAACCATCTTATCGGGCATATCTACTCTTTGTTTATAGAAAAAGAGGCGGTTTTTCCTTTGACTGTTTTGCTGGTCTCGGGTGGACATACGCAGGTAATGGAAGTTAAAAGTCTAGAAGAGATAAAAACAGTTGCAAAAAGCATGGATGACAGCTTTGGAGAGAGTTTTGACAAAGTGGCAAAGATGATGCACCTCGGTTACCCTGGCGGTCCTGTTATAGAGAAACTGGCAAAAGAGGGGGATAGAAAAAAGTACAACTTTACCGTTCCGCTTCATCAGTCGCCACTCATCGCATTCTCCTACTCAGGGCTGAAAAACTCCGTGCGGGTTGCGTTAGAAGATGCGCATGAGAGTGAGTACAAAGATATCGCCGCTTCGTTTGAGCATGTCGCAGTGGCTCACATCATCCAAAAGCTCAAAAAGTATTTTAAAGAAGTTCCGCCAAAAACCTTTGCCATCGTTGGCGGAGCGAGTGCAAATCTCTACCTCCGTTCACAAATAGAGGAGCTTTTAAAGCCTCACAACGCAAAATTGCTCCTAAGTGAGCTAAAATACTGTTCGGACAATGCGGCGATGATAGGAAGAGTGGCGGTAGAGATGTACGAAAAAGGCTTATTTAGCTCACTTGATGAGCTTGAAATCTGTCCCAAAAGTGTCATTTAGCTTAAGAGGTGCTTAGTAACAAAGCCTCTTTTTCTAATTAAGAGTTAAATTATCCGATATCATCTATACTTCTTCCATCAAAATTAAAAACAAAAAAAGGAGCCTAAGATGGCAACTACAAAATTTAAAGGTTCAGACGTAGAATTATTAGGAAATCAAGTAAATGTAGGTGACAAAGCACCAGAAGTTACAGTTGTAAACTCAGCAGGTTTGGCTGATGTAGTAGTAGGCGGCGCACAAGGCGTAAAACAACTAATCATCGTTGTTCCTTCACTTGACACAGGCGTATGTGCGACTGAAACTCGTAACTTCAACGCAAAAGTTGCAAATCTTGAGGGCGTAAAAGCTACTGTAGTTTCTATGGACTTACCATTCGCATCTGGCAGATTTTGTGCAGCAGAGGGCATCGACAAACTAACAGTTGCATCTGACTTCAGAAACAAAGATTTTGCTAACGCTTATGGTGTATTGCTTGGCGGTTCAGTTCTTGCAGGTGTAACTTGTAGAGCTATTTTTGTAGTTGATGCGGACGGTGTTGTTTCTTACAAAGAAATCGTTCCTGAAATCACAGAAGAGCCAAACTACGACGCTGCTCTTGACGCTGTAAAATAGTTTTCTAGTAAAAACTGCTTCTTCTCCAAAGTGGTTTTTACCTCCTTGCTCTACACTCTTTTTCTCCCTCCTTTTTAAGGGCTTTTGCCCTTTATAACAAAAACAAGAAACTTTTGCTACAATTATTTATCTATAAATACAAGGAATTTTCAAATGAAGAGAAGTTTTTATGCACTAACTTGTGCGGCAGTTTTAGCTTCAAGTGCGATGGCTGATTTTGCAAGAGTTGAGATGGGTGCGGGCGTATGGTCTCAAACTCCAAAAGGTGAAGCATCTTATACAGACAACGGAGCGAACGGTCGCTATGTGTCTGATGAAAAAGAGGAGAACTCTGCTTATGTTTGGGCGTTAGTTAAACACCCGATTCCTGTTGTGCCAAATCTAAGAGTTGAGTATGTCAGTATCGAAGATAGCGGTGTGGCAACTGGACAGTTTAAAGATTTTAACATCGGTGCAGCTACAACAACTCTCTCTTATGACATGAAACAGTATGACATCATTCCGTACTACAACATCCTAGATAACACCGCTTGGATAACACTTGATTTGGGTCTTGATATCAAGGTGGTTGACCTCTCCTATACGGCAGCACCATCAGCTCCGTTTACAGGATACAGTGACAGTGTAACATTTGCCGTTCCGCTTCTTTATGTAAGAGGCAGAGTTGAAATCCCTGCGACAAATATCGGTATAGAAGCAGATATAAAGTATATCTCAACGGGAGATTCTACAGTTTATGACGCAAGAGCAAAGGTTGACTACACGCTTGACTTTTTTCCTGTTATAAAGCCAGCATTAGAGGTAGGATATAGAGTACAAAAGCTTGATATTGATGAAGATGATATTGACGCAAAAGCAGACATTGACTTTTCAGGCGTTTATGCAGGTTTGATGGTTCGTTTCTAATCTTTCAATCCATCCATTTTTGAGGGTTGTAACCGTCCATTGGTCGAACAACCCTCGCTTTTGGCAACTCTTTTAGCATGGCTATAACCTCACTTTCATCAACGAGGCTTTTGTTTAAGGAGTTTTCAACCTCTACAAACCCATGTTTTTTAAAAAAACTGATACTTTTTTCGTTATTTAAAACAGTAACACTCATGCTCTCAAAAATCGCTCCTGCTTCCAAAAATAGCTGTTCAAGCATTGCAGAACCGATACCCATTTTCCTAAATTCAGGTTTTACACCGATAGTCAAAATCGGAGGCTCATCCTCCCTTAAGAGTCGTATCCAAGCACCGCCTGCTATTTTATGTTCACTAAGAGCATAAAGCCCAAGATCTTTTGAAGAGAGTCCGTAAAATCTGCTATAAGTTTCAAGCTCTGGGAAATCTCGAACTTTTTTATCCGTTTCATCAAGACGATAAGCATAGTAAAGCATGTCGGTTACAATTTTTTGCTCCGAAGATCTTAGAAAATATAATGTTGGTTTCATTGTGTTTTATATCAGACTAAGTCCGACTTTTCCTTTTTCTTCATCTATGGATACAACCTCTATTTGAGGCAGGTATTGGTTTAGCGAGAGAACTTCAAGCGGATGGGAGATTTTTGTTGCACTCATTTTTGAGATGTGAATCATGCCGTCATTTTTCAGCCCGATATCCACAAATGCCCCAAAATCTGCAATATTTCTCACAACGCCAGAGACAAAACTTCCCACGCTTAACATTTTTATATCCGTTATGCCGTCCTTAAACGGGATGGGCGGCAGCTCTTCTCTTGGGTCAAAACCAGGTTTTTGCAGCTCTTTTATGATATCTTTTAGCGTCTCTTCTCCGACATCCAACTCTTTTGCTTTTTCTTTCACATCAATAGTTGTCAAATCAAGAGCGATAAGTTTTTTAGCAACACCGTAACTCTCAGGATGGATTCCACTGTTGTCAAAAATATTTTTAGAGTTTTTTATGCGGATAAATCCTACCGCCTGCTCATAAGCTTTTTTGCCCAAACCTTTTACTTTTAAGAGTTGTTCTTTTGTTTTAAATGCACCGTTTTCTTCTCTAAAAGCAATGATATTTTGGGCGACTTTCGCTCCAACTCCTGCGACATAAGAGAGAAGTGAGAGGGATGCAGAGTTTATGTCAACACCGACACGGTTAACCAAATCTTGCGTAACATCGCTTAGTTTTTTCTCTAAAAGTTTTTGGTCAACATCGTGCTGATACTGCCCTATACCCAAACTTTTTGGGTCTATTTTAACCAAAGCCGCCATCGGGTCTTGAAGTCTTTGCGCTATGGAGATAGCCCCTCTTATGGTTACATCAAGGTTTGGATACTCCTGCGAAGCTATCTTTGAAGCGGAGTAAACGGATGCTCCCGCTTCTGAAACAACTGTGTAGTTTAGCTTAACTCCCTCTTCTTTGTTGATACGGGCAAAAAACTCTTGTGTCTCTCTTGAACCTGTTCCGTTCCCAATAGCCACGCCCGTGATGTTATACTTGTTTGTTAGTGTTATAACCTTGTTTTTGGAGTTTTCATAATCCTTTTGAGGCTCAGTCGGATAGACAACGCACGACTCAAGGTAGTTGCCGTTTTCATCAATAACAGCCAGTTTGCATCCAGTTCTAAAAGCGGGGTCAACTCCCAAAATAACTCTCTTCGTAACAGGAGGAGTCATTAAAAGCTGGTTTAGGTTTTTGCCAAAGACTGCGATTGCCGCAATGTCTGCTCTCTCTTTTAACTCGACATGAACTTCTCTCTCAAGCGATGGAAGCAAAAGCCGTTTCAGCCCGTCTTTGTATGCTTCAAAAAGAAGCTCTTTTGAGCTTAAAGCGTTGCGGGGGATTTTGTACTCTTTGATGTTTTGCTCTATCCGCTCTAAATCTATGGTTATCTTTACGGATAGCTCTTTTTCATTTACTCCACGCATGACGGCAAGATAGCGGTGAGACGGTATGTAAGCTACTTTTTCGCTTTTTAGGGCAAAATTTTTAAAAGTTCCGTTTTCATCAAAACTTTTTGTTTTTTTAATCTCTAAAACACCGTGGCGGAGCATATTTGCACGGATGGCTTCACGCTCTTTGGGCATATCGGCGTATCTCTCTGCCAAAATATCCTGCGCACCAGAAATGGCTTCATCAACCGATGTAACACTCCCCTTTACAAACTCTTTGGCTTTTGATTTGAACTCCTCAACACTCAAAAGAGCTTTTTCTAACATGTTAGCAAGTGGTGTCAGTCCGTTTTCTATGGCAGTTGAGGCACGGGAGTTTTTCTTCTCTTTGTATGGGCGGTAGATATCTTCCAAAACACGCAAACTCTCAGCCGCATCGATGCTCTTTTTGATAGTCTCGCTCAAAGTTGCTCTCTCGGCGATGAGCCTTGAGACCTCCTCTTTTCGCTCTAAGAGTTTTTTCGCACCCAGAAATACGCCCTCAAACTCACGAAGCACTTCATCGTCCGCACCGCCTGTCATCTCTTTGCGGTAACGGGCTATAAAAGGGATGGTCGCACCCTCATCAAGAAGTTTTAAAATATTTTCTACATGCTCTTTTTTTAGAGCTATTTTTTTGGTTAGTAAAGTGACTAAGGTGTTAATATCTTTTTCCCACACACTCTATAAAATCTTTTTCGCTCAAATCTTCTATAAGTGTTTTAAAGTTTTTAAGCCCAAATAGCTTAACATCATCGCCTTTGAGAGCTTTTAGCTCATTTGAAAAACCGCTTTTTGAGACAATAACATATATATCTGGCGTAAGTTCTGCTGCACGACACTGCTCTTGAAGTTTTGTGAGTTCACTCTTTTTTGCTTTTTGGTTGGAGTATTTGCATATGCCAGCGACAACTTTTCCAGACTTTGTTTTTGCCAAAATATCGATTTGCGTCTCTCTGTCCCAATAACTTCCAATCTCTACAATCACATCATCTTTGAGGCTTTTTTTGAGAAGTTCATGTGAGAGCTTTTTAAAGGTAAGTTCGTAAAAATCGCTTTTGCGGTTCGCAAACGACTCCATCGCCTCTTTGAAATCACCATCTTTTATGCCCTTGAAATATGGCGAGACAAAGGCAAACCAAAAACGCATAAAAGGGGTGTTGAAGTTTAGTTTCTCATCAATCTTCTCATCATCACTCGGCGGAGATTCTAAGGAAAACTCTCTCTTGAGAAGGTTTTTAGCGCAAAGTGTAGCAATGGCATTTTCGCCCTCAACTCTTGAGATTCTAGCTCTCTTGATTGCAGAGTGAACTCTCCCATCTCCCGCCGCAACGGCACTTAAAAGCGAATGGCTTATCTTGTCGCTTTGCGTAAGTTTTGTAATGTCGCCATGAATGTAGGTATAATTTTTCAAAACCTTGCTAAGAATCAACTCTTCAATAGGTTTGCTCATATCGACACTCCAACTCATCCCTCCAAAAACAGAAAAATACTCTAGTGCCTGTTCTAACTCTTGTGGCTTGTTTTGAAAACAAAAAGAGCGAAACTGCTGTAGTAATAAGGGATGTTTTGCCATAAGAGAGCCTTTAGTTGGTTTTTGAAATTATACAAAAATAATACTTTTTATAACCAGCTACAAAATCTAAAAAATGTTTAAGATTGTCTTTATTTATCCTATTCCCAGTCAAGAAGTCTTTGCTGACCCTCTAAACCTCTAATGTGAGTGACATCTTGTGAAACTTCTATAACGCCTTTGTAGTTGCCCTCATCATCTCTGATGGCAAAGTAACGAATGTGAATAAACTTGCCTTTAAAAGTTATCCAAAATTCTGCCTCATCTCTACGTCCTGCTTTAAACTCTCGCAAAATCATCAAAACTTGATCAACACTCTTTGGCGGGTGGCAAAATTTTACTTCTCTTCCGATAATTCCCGCACTTCTTGGGAATACTCTATCATCTCCACGGTTATAAAAGATGACGATGTCATTCTCATCAACATAGGTAATGTCAACAGGCATAAATTTTAAGAGCCAATTAATCTGTTCTGGAAGCATATAACCCTCGTCAAGCTTGATTCTGTTCTCAAGTGAAAAAGGTAGTTTTCTTTTCTGTTTATCTTGAGATGGATGGATATATTCGCCCTCTACATGCGGCGGATATGCTGCAGGTGCTTTGTCAAACATCCAGCCTATTTCTTCATCGCCAGAACGCATCTCTTTCCAGTCCTCTTCATCGAGCATATTCATCGCATTTGGCAAAAGTCTTCCCTCTTCAACCTGCATGATATGTTCTAAGCTTCCAAAAACTCTTTGTAGTTGCTGCATAAGTGCGGGCATATTTTTCTCTTGTGCCAAAGCTCTTGCAGTTTTTATCTCTGCTCTTATGTCATCATGAAACGCCCACATATTTTGTGACGGACTTGTCCAGCCGTACTTTTCAAGATATGGAAAAAGCTGATTCTCTTTTCTTGCAAAATGTTTTTCGACCAGACAAAGCTTTTTAAATTTCTCTTCAAACTCTTCAAAATTGTCAACTATGTTGATACTGCTGATACTCGCTATCAAACCTCGCATCAACATATTTTCTTCCAAATAGACCCTAACAGGGTGTCCGTCTGGCAAATTTAGGTATGGATTCATAACTTTCCTTGATAATATAATTAACTTCTTGCCAAATTTAAAACTAAGTGAACGATTCTGCAGCATAGTGAAGCCTTAGTGAGCGTGTTTTAAATTTGGCAAGAAGTCTAATAGTGGAAATTATACTGTTTTTTGTGTTTTCATCTTTGATTTGAGGCAAGATGCACTCTTTGTGAGTGCGTTATCGCAACTGCTATCGCATCGGTTATATCTAGCGGTTTTATCTCTTTTTTTATGTTTAAAAGCCTCTTCGCCATAAATGCTACCTGCTCTTTTGTCGCTTTTCCGTTTCCTGTAAGTGCCTGTTTTACTTGAAGTGCGGTGTACTCACTAAACTGTCCAAACTGCTGAAGAAGCATAAGCATTATCGCTCCACGAAATTGGGCGAGTTTTATGGTTGTTTTTGGGTTGTGTGCATAAAAAATATCTTCAATTGCCACTTCATCTATCTTAAAATTTTTAAAAATTTGTTCAAAAGCCTCTACCATTTGCGGAATCTGAAATTGTAACTCTTCGGCTTTTATCTTTATAAGTCCCGCCTCGATAAGAGCTATTTTTCCCTTCTCCAAAGAGATAAGAGCATAGCCCATTTTTCTCGTTCCTGGGTCAATTCCTAAAATTGTCATTTTATACTTTCACATGTTATAGGCGAGCTATTCACATAGTTTTAACTTTGTTTATGGGAATTATAGCTACTATTCACATAAATATCTAAATACAGACAAAAGGCCTTTTGTGAATATCGGAGAGAAAATTTTACTTCTTCTTAAAGAAGAGATATCTGAGATAGAGTACAGCAGATATATCAAACATCTCATCTATGATGCAAAAAAATCTACCGCTGATACAGCTATCTTTTACGCACCAAACAATCTTGTTCTAAACTGGATAAAAAACAGATATGCCTCAAAAATCAAACATCTTTTTGAAGTCCATCACTCACTTCATGTCAATGTAAATATTACACTCAAAAATCAGGCAGAAAATAAAAAAATAGAGATAAAACAAGAGCAAAAACCGCAACAACACTCACTTTTAAACCCATCTCACACATTTGAAAACTTTATGGTCGGCGGTTCAAACCAGTTTGCATACGCAACTATAAAAAGTGTGAGTGAAAAACCAGGGATTTTATATAATCCAGTTTTTATCTACGGCGGTGTAGGTCTTGGAAAAACGCACCTTATGCAAGCGGCAGGTAATGTTTTGCAAAATCAGGGAAAAATCGTCATTTATACTACGGTTGAGCAGTTTTTAAATGATTTCATCCGTCATGTAAGAAACAAAACTATGGAGAGATTTCAAGAAAAATACCGTAAATGTGATGTTTTACTCATTGACGATATCCAGTTTTTAAGCAACAAAGAGGGGATTCAAGAGGAGTTTTTTCACACTTTTGAAGCACTTAAAGGCATCGGCAAACAGATTATTTTAACAGCAGACAAACACCCAAAAAAGATAGCGGGACTTGAAAAAAGACTTCAAAGCCGTTTTGAGCATGGGCTTGTCGCAGATATCCAACCGCCTGAACTTGAGACAAAAATTGCCATCATTGAAAATAAATGCAAGATAAACAAAGTTACACTTACAAGAGATATCATCCACTATATTGCAACTGTTATTGAGAGCAATGTCCGTGAAATTGAGGGGATTTTATCAAAACTCCATGCATACTCACAACTTATGCATGTTGATATTGATCTACAATTTACAAAAAATGTACTCAAAGACCAACTCCAAGAAAACAGAGCAAATCTAACGCTTGATATCATTACACAAAATGTCGCTAAAGATTTAAACATAAAACCAAGTGAAATCCGCTCTAAAGGCAGAAGCAAAAACCTAGTCTATGCCAGAAGAATAGCCATCTATCTCTGCCGTGAACTCACACAAAATACGATGCCACAGCTCGCTCAATACTTTGGAATGCAAGACCATACAGCCATAAGCCATACACTTAAAAAGATAAATGAACTCATTCAAAATGATGAAGATTTTAAGGTTAAAATAGAAGAGTTAACTAACAAAATTACGTCATCTTCTTAAAAAAGTAAAAAAAAAGATATAATTGCTTAAGTGAATAAGTGTGAAAACAATTATATCAGTTCATCACATTGAAACAGCTCATAATATAGGGCTTGCAAGGTAATATTCACATTATCACTTGCCCCTACTACTAATACTAAAAATTATAATAATAAATAGGATAAAAAATGAGAGTAACAATCCAAAAATCTATCATTGAAAATATTTTAGTTCATATACAGCCATTTTTAGAAAAAAAAGATACTTCTCAAATCACATCACATGTTCTTATTAATGTTTTTGACAATAAACTTATCATGAAAGCAACAGATTACGAGATAGGACTTGTCGCCTCAACTGACAAAGTAAATATTTCTGAAAATGGAAATATTACTGCTAATGGTAAAAAGTTATTAGACATTATCAGGATTTTAAAAGATGGTGAAATAAATTTAGAAGTTAAAAATGAGCTTTTATATATCTCTCAATCTAGCTCTAAGTTTAAACTACCTACTTTTTCTTACAACGAATTTCCTATATTTCCTACATCAGAAGCAAAACCACGTATCTTGATTGATTCACACCTGCTTATTGATTCACTCAGAAAAATTACTCCATCTATCGATACAAACAATCCTAAGTTTGAACTCAATGGAGCACTCATCGATATTAGAGAGGGTAGTATAAATTTTGCTTCAACAGATACAAGAAGATTGGCAGTCGTCAACATAATAAATCAAAATAGCTCCGAACTCTCTATAATTGTTCCAAAAAAAGCAATCATTGAGATTCAAAAACTCTTCTTTGATGATATTGAACTCTACTACGATGAAAATAATTTAATCATCCGTTCACAACAATATACATTCTTTACCAAACTTATAAATGGAAAATTTCCTGAATATACAAGAATTATCCCTAAAGAAATAGCAAATACAATAACACTTCCAAAAGCCATTATGATAGAGTCTATCAAACAAATTACAACTATATCTTCAGATGTAAAGATTACTTTTGTAAAAGACACCATCATTTTTGAATCTCTTAGTGATGATAACATTGAAGCCAAAACAGAAATTAGCCATAAAACAAACTTCTCATCGCCATTTGTTATTGCTATAAACAGTAAATATCTCTTAGATTTTTTGAATGTTATCTATAGTTCAGAGTTTAATATTGGTCTTAACGAAAGTAATTTGCCATTTATTCTTAGTGATGCAAACTTTAAAACAGTTGTGATGCCAATCGTCATCTAATTATTTTCATTCTATGTTTTTATTTTTTTTAGAAACATAGAAATCTCCCAAAAAGCAAAACCCCCATAAAAACTTCTTTTTAGAATAAATTAGATAAAATAGCCCTAATTATGTCAAAAATGTTAAACGAAATATGGAGTATTAAATGGAACAAGATTACGGTGCTAGTAATATTAAAGTCTTAAAAGGACTAGAAGCAGTTCGTAAAAGACCTGGTATGTATATCGGCGATACAGGTCACCGTGGTTTACATCACTTAGTTTATGAAGTTATCGACAACTCCATAGACGAGGCGATGGCAGGACATTGTAATACAATAAATGTAACTCTTACAAAAAATGGAACATGTAAAGTTTCAGATAACGGTCGTGGTATTCCTACCGATATGCACCCAACAGAGGGTATGAGTGCGGCTACTGTTGTTTTAACTGTTCTTCATGCTGGTGGTAAATTTGACAAAGATACTTATAAAGTTTCAGGTGGTCTTCACGGTGTTGGTGTATCAGTTGTAAATGCACTCTCATCTGACCTTAAGATGACTATTTATAGAAATGGCGAGATTTTTGAACAGGATTTTAAACAAGGAATCCCTCAAGAAATTTTAAAAGTAATAGGAACAACCAAAAAAACTGGTACAACTATAGAATTTTCTCCAGATCCAAGCATATTTACTGAAACTATCATTTTTGAGTATGAGTATTTGGCTAGAAGATTTAAAGAGCTGGCTTACTTAAATCCATTTATTACTATTAACTTTAAAGATGAAAGAACGAGTATTTCACAAACATACCATTTTGAGGGAGGAATTGCTCAATATGTTAGTGATCTCAACAAAAAACAAGAAGTAGCAAAAGTTTTTGAATTTAGCTCAAAAATAGAAGATATAGAGTTTGATATTGCACTTATGTACAATGATACTTATGATGAGAAAGTTTACTCATTTGTAAACAACATCCGTACTCCAAACGGCGGAACACATGAAGCAGGTTTTAGAGCGGGTTTGACTCGTGTTATTTCTAACTACAACGCACAAAACGGTGCAGCAAAAGAAAAAGATGTAAAAATCAGCGGTGAAGATACTAGTGAAGGTCTGATTACTGTCGTATCTGTTCGTGTACCAGAACCGCAGTTTGAAGGACAAACAAAAGGTAAACTCGGAAATACTTATGTAAGACCACTGGTTCAAAAAGCAACTTATGAACTTTTGAGTAAATATTTTGAAGAAAATCCAATTGAAGCAAAAGCCATAGTTGCCAAGTCTCTCATGGCGGCACGTGGACGTGAAGCTGCTAAAAAAGCAAGAGAGCTTACTCGCAGAAAAGACTCTATGAGTGTTGGAACGCTTCCTGGAAAACTTGCGGATTGTCAGAGTAAAGACGCTTCTATCTGTGAACTTTATCTGGTGGAAGGGGATTCAGCGGGCGGTTCGGCAAAAATGGGTCGTGACAGAGTTTTCCAAGCGATTTTACCACTTAAAGGTAAGATTTTAAATGTTGAAAAAGCAAGACTTGATAAGATTTTAAAATCTGAAGAGATTACTAACATGATTACGGCTATGGGTTGTGGTATTGGTGATGAGTATAACGAGGATAAACTTCGCTATCACAAAATCATCATTATGACCGATGCAGACGTTGATGGAAGTCACATTCAAACTCTTTTACTTACATTTTTCTTCCGCCACTTTAGAAGTGTCATCGAAAATGGTTATCTTTATTTAGCACAGCCGCCTTTGTATCGTTACAAAAAAGGTAAAAAAGAGATCTATTTTAAAGATGACCGTGCTATGAATGATTTTCTTATCGAAAATGGTATTGAATCTTTAGAAGAACAGAGTGTTGGACATAACGATTTGGTCTCTTACTTTAAAATGGTTGACCACTATAGAGGTTCACTTGAAGCACTGGAGAGAAGATATGCTTTGGTTGAGTTGATTCGTCACTTTATAGAAAATCCTGATTTGATAGGTCTTGATATAAAAACAATGTATGAAAAAGTTGAAGTTTTTTTAGTTGAAAATGGAAATAATATTTTAACAAAAACGATTTCACAAGACTCTATTCACCTTTTTGTTCAGACAAAAGGTGGAATGGAAGAGTTACTTATCAATGATGACCTTTTTGCTGCTCCTCATTTTAGTGAAGCAAATTTTGTCTATAGAAAAATCAAAGAGTGGAATCTGGACTTCAAAGAAGACATCCTTAAAGTTTTAGAGAGTATTATAGATTATGCTAAAAAAGGCTCTTATATTCAACGATACAAAGGTCTTGGAGAGATGAACCCTGAACAGCTTTGGGAGACAACAATGACTCCTGAAAATAGGGTTCTACTTCAAGTAACGATTGATGATGCAGAACTTGCAAGTGATACGTTTACTCTCTTTATGGGTGATGAAGTTGAACCTCGCCGTAATTATATAGAGACGCATGCAAAAGATGTTAAACATTTAGATGTTTAACAATCTTTAAAACGCTTAAAAACAACAATGCTTCTTCCACAAACTAAAGAGAGAGAATACCGTTTTAAACTTGCACTTAGAATGGTACTTCCTGCTTTTGCACTTGTTTTTGCACTTATCATCCATACACTTAACACAACCCCAAAACTCCTCAACACCTCTTTTTATATTGAAGCTATTTTAGTACTTATTTTTAGTATATATTTTATTTTTTATCTTATTTATAAAGGTTTTGATACAAAGATAACAGACAATATTTCAAAAACTTTTACAAGAGAATATATTTATGATTATTTGAAAAAAGAGATAAAAG
>JAOTSA010000048.1 GCA_030247515.1 Sulfurimonas sp.
ATAATAAACTTTTCGATAAATTTATAAAATTAACTCTTGTTTTTTTCCAAAATAATAAACAGAAATAAGCTGCAATAAAATATGAAATCAATGTTGCCCAAGCTGCTCCGACAATACCCATTTTTTGTATTAATACATAATTTAATACCACATTAACAATAGCTCCAATGGTAGTATTTATGGTAGAAAAAATTTGTAAATTTTCATTTAACAGCCACTTCCCACTCGAAACCCCCAAAAACACAAACACACCAGCCCAGATATGTATCATCAATACATTTCCAGCCTCGATATACTGCTCCCCATAAAGCAAATTGACTACCCAATCGGATAAAAATGTCATAGGCAGGGCTATTGCGATAGCCATCCAGACCATGAGGTCGTAAAGCTTTTGGAGTCTGGCATAGTATAGTTCTTCGCTTATTTTTTTGGCATTTACAATAGCGGGAAAGAGGGAAGAGGCTACCACTGTCGGTATAAAATACCACGCCTCACTAATCCTAACGGCTGCCGCATATTGCCCTACTGCTTCGCTGCCCATCATCTCTTGTATCATTACTTGATCTATTTTCATATAGATAGAGATGACGATACCACTTAGTATCAGTGGCCAAGAGTCACGCAATAAATTAACCGCAATTGATTTATTGAATGTTAAGTTAGTGATGGTTGTTTGTGTATTGGTGTATCTGTTATTGGTTTTTAGGAAGAAGTAGATAAACCCGCATGCCAATACAAAACTGTCAAAAAGCACTACCCATGCAAAAGCTACAAGCGGGGCATCACTAAGGATAAGTGCTACTTTTACTATGCTTGAGAAAAATAGGCTTATGACATTTGCATAAACTATATATTTACTCAAAACTTTGCTTTGAAAATATAAATCCACCACATTAAAAGATTGAAATACTGTAGCACTTGCCACAATAAAAACTATGATGTTTGTTGTATGGTCATTGGAAGTGAAATTGACCGCTATCGCCAAGATGAGAAGCACGCCAAAAGCCCCGATGAGTTTTAGCCAAAAAGCCGTCCCTATAAGCTCATCTCTCCTGCTCTCATCACGGACTAACTCTCGCACCACGATACCATCAAGTCCAAGAGTAGCAATGGCGGTAAAAAGCCCCACAAAACTCTGCGCATAGCTAAAAAGCCCGAACTGTTCGGGTCCGAGGTATCTCGCCACCCAAATCCCCACAAAAAGTCCCACTATCATGCGGAGTATTTTTTCGCCAAGTAGCCATGAAGTGTTTTTGAAGTACTTCATGAAGCCTTGATGGTTTTTGAGGGATTTTAGTTTTGTTAGCAAACTAACTCATTTTTATTTATCTCTAAAACATTACACACTCTTTCAAAAAGCCTCTGCGTAAAGTCCAAAATCTCTTCTATCTCTTCTCTTGGAGGTAAAGAATAATTTGGATTTGGATATCTATCTTCTTTATAGTAGTCCGTTGCTATTTTAAGTAGCACTACTTCATTCTCTTCTATTTTTAAATATTTTTCTATTGTATAGTATATTTTTAAAAGGTCATGGTCTTTTTGGATTTTAATATTTTCGTTTGCAAATATTGCTTTGAGCATTTTCTCTAATGCCTGCTGCAACTCAATACCAATAATATCTTCGTAATGATTTGCATTATATAAAAGTTTGGCCGTACTCAGATTTTTGATAGCAAACATCAACCACTCTTGTGCATAAGTTTTATTAGCCATATATTTTTATACCTTTTGTTAATATCTCATCATAAAATTGGTCTTTAACATTTTGTATTCTCTCTTCCATTCTCTTTGTGCTATCTACAAATATATCAATACCCAGCAAATATCTTTTTTGAATATCAAAAAGCTTTTTTTGAAGCTCTAGTTTATAACTTCGCATATTTTGTATATCAAGGTCATCTTTGAGCAAAAACAAATCAATATCACTATTCTCATTTGGTGTGCCATAAGCATAGCTACCAAAAAGTATGATTTTGTCTGGATTTAGAGGTTTTAATCTCTCTATAATAAGTGGTTTGAGTTCTTCAATATCTATCATCCGAGCTTCTCCAGATACCAAGCATAAGCCTTTTTTATCCCCTCTTCAAGCCCTGTTTTGTGCTTCCAGCCCAGAGAGTGGAGCTTTGATGGGTCTGTTCGCTTTAGGATTGTTCCATCGGGTTTGGTTGCATCAAAAGTTAGTTCGCCCTCAAAACCAACTATCTCTCTCATAAGATACGCCAGCTCTTTTATGCTGATATCCTCGCCCGTACCTATGTTGATATGTGTGTTTCGCACCTCTTTTACGCTGTTGTCATATGTATCTTTAAAATCCACATTTTCCATCAAAAACACGCATGCATCCGCCATGTCCTCGGAGTATAAAAACTCTCTTCTTGGGCTTCCGCTTCCCCAAATCTCGACGGTTTTTGCGTTGTTGATTTTTGCTTCATGCATCTTTCTGAGCAGTGCGGGCAAAACATGGGAAGTTTCAAGGTCAAAGTTATCATTTGCTCCGTAAAGGTTTGTCGGCATGACGCTTATAAAATTTGTACCGTACTGAAGATTGTAGCTCTCACACATCTTTATACCCGCTATTTTGGCTATGGCGTATGGTTCGTTTGTGTATTCAAGCGGGCTTGTAAGCAGGCTCTCTTCTTGCATCGGCTGCGGCGCATTTTTTGGATAGATGCATGTTGAGCCTAAAAAGAGAAGTTTTTTTACTCCATGAAGGTAGCTTTGATGGATAACGTTATTTTGAACTTGCAGATTTTCATAGATGAAGTCTGCTCTGTAGGTGTTGTTTGCAACGATACCGCCAACTTTTGCAGCGGCAAGGATGACATATTCTGGTTTTTCGGACGCAAAAAACTCTGCAACCGCCTTTTGATCCATAAGTTCTAACTCTTCATGTGTTTTGTAGAGCAGATTTGTGTAGCCCTTTGAGAGCAGATTTTTAACTATGGCACTCCCAACAAGTCCGAGATGCCCCGCTACATATATTTTGCTATCTTTGTTCATCTATCAACTCCAGTTCTTCAATATATTTGAAATCTTTTTTATTGTAAGTCCATAGCGGCAAATCATACACTAAACAAGTAGCAGCGATAATAGCATCATAAATACTCATGCCGTGAGAGAGGGTATATTTTTCTATAAGCAAATCTGAGAGATTTAAAATTGATTGGTCTGTATCTACAAGCCTTATTTGCGATAGTATCCTGTTTATCTTTTTTAGCTCCCTTTTATTGAGAGCACCTGCTTTGAACTCTAGTCTTACAATAGAACTGATACAATAATCTTGTTGAAAATCTAAAACTATTTTATCTTTTGAATAATCTATCAAAATGCAGGTATCTAAAAATATCATCTCTTTCTTTCTCTTCTTAGATTATGAACATACAAAGCACTATCTTCTACATAACCGTAAGGCTTTACATCACTCAAATCCTCCCCGTCATCCTCGTATTCGATATGATGAAGATGTTTCATAGGGTCTCTTTTGACATATACCAATTCATCATTTTGCTTATGTATATCTAAAAACATTTTTAGAGCATCGCTTACCAACTCTTCCACTGCTTTTTTTTGCTGTTTTGCATATTGTTTAAATTTGTTTTCAATTTCAGGATTGTCTATTTTGATAGCTAACATCACTCACTCCTTTTTTGTTTTAAAATTTTTACTCAAAATAACTCATAGTCTCATACCCGCCCTCTTTTAGGTACTGCTCTTTTGTCATAAGCTTCAGGTCGCTTTGCATCATGTCCTCTACTAAATCTTGAAGGTTGTATTCTCTACTCCAGCCTAGTTTTTGTTCCGCTTTTGTCGGGTCTCCAAGAAGCAAATCAACCTCTGTAGGGCGAAAATATCGTGGGTCAACGGCGACTACTTCCTTACCTGTTTCTATCTTGTACTCTGGATTTGAGCAAGAGAGAACATACCCTTTTTCATCAACACCCTCGCCCCTAAACTCCAGACTTATACCAGCATAGGCAAACGCCATCTTTACAAAATCCCTTACCGACGTTGTCTGCCCCGTTGCGATAACCCAATCCTCTGCTCTCTCATACTGAAGAATCATCCACATTACCCGCACATAATCTTTTGCATGACCCCAATCTCTTTTGGCGTCAAGATTGCCGAGATAGAGTTTTTCTTGAAGCCCAAGAGCAATTTTACTTGCGGCACGAGTGATTTTTCTCGTTACAAATGTCTCGCCTCGAACTGGGCTTTCATGGTTGAAAAGGATACCGTTACATGCAAACATACCATACGCTTCACGATAATTTACAGTTATCCAATAGGCGTACATTTTAGAGACGGCATAAGGGCTTCTGGGGTAAAAAGGTGTGGTCTCACTTTGTGGAGTCTCCTGCACTTTTCCATAAAGCTCTGACGTTGAAGCCTGATAAATCTTTGTCTTTTTCGCAAGTCCCAAAAGTTTGACTGCTTCAAGAATCCTCAGCGTCCCCACTCCATCGGCATTTGCCACATACTCAGGCGTTTCAAAACTTACATGAACATGGCTCATAGCCGCAAGATTGTAAATCTCATCGGGTTGCGTCTCTTGAATGATTCTCGTTAGGTTCATGCTATCTGTCATGTCGCCATAATGCAAGATAAAATTTCTATTTTCAACATGCGGGTCTTGGTAGATGTGGTCTATCCTGTCGGTGTTAAAGAGTGATGAACGTCTTTTTATGCCATGAACCACATACCCTTTTTTGAGTAAAAACTCTGCAAGATAGCTTCCGTCTTGACCCGTTACACCTGTTATCAAAGCTACTTTTTGACACTCTTGCATCGTTTGTGTTGTACTGTTTGCCGTCATCTTTTTCACTTTACATGCCTCTCTCAAAATCATCTTCAATTCTTACGATATCATCTTCGCCAGTATATTCGCCTACTTGAACCTCGATTATAACCAAAGGAAGCTTCCCTTTGTTCTCAAGCCTATGAACCTGACCCGCTTTTATGTATGTACTTTCGTTTGGATTGACGATAAAACTCCTCTCTTCTATGGTTACGCTCGCACTTCCGCTAAGGACTATCCAGTGTTCATTGCGATGATAATGTTTTTGTAAAGAGAGACGTTTGTTTGGCAAAATCTCTATGCGTTTTATCTTGTAACCTACAGAATCTTCAAGAACCGTATATGTCCCCCACGGTCTGTGTCCCCTTAAGTGGATATTTGGAAGGTTAGAACCCTCTTTTGTAAGCCTAGAGACAACCTCTTTGACCTTTTGTGATGACCCTTTTTTGCACACAAGAAGGGCATCTCCCGTATCGGCAATGATGCAGTTTTCTATATCTATGGTCTCTACTCTTTTGTTTGAGAGGATGAGATTGTTGTTTGCATCGTTTGGCAGTTCCGTGGAGAGCGCATCAAAACTCCCGACATCACTCCACTCTATATCGCTTAAAACAACTTTGACCCGCTCGCTCTTCTCCATAAGTGCGTAGTCTATACTCTCTTTGGGGATTGTAGCCATAAATTCGTGAGTAATTCTCAGCTGATTGTTAGCCATAAACTGTCTATTTTCAAAAGCAATCCTTGAGGCTTCAAAGATTTCAGGAGAGTGTTTTTGAAGCTCCTCCAAAAACACTCCCGCCCTAAACATAAACATGCCAGAGTTCCAGAGATAGTTCCCATCTTCAAGATACGCAGCAGCGGTTTGAAAATCTGGCTTTTCATGAAAAGCTCTCACCTCTTCTCCAAAAGCCTCAATGTATCCAAAACCCGTCTCCACACATGTAGGCTTAATCCCAAATGTCACAAGAAAACCAGCAGATGCCAACTCTTTTGCTCTTTGGATAACTTTTTGGTAAGCCGCTTCATTTTTTATGAGGTGATCCGATGGCGTTACAAGAACTATCTCATCTGCCTTGAGCGCAAAACATGCCAGCGCAATGGCAGGAGCAGTATCTCTTCCAACTGGTTCAAGCAGGTATCTGCCATTACTCTTATCTAACTCTTCAAGCTGATCCATCGCCAAAAAGTACTGTTGGGCATTTGAGACGATAAAATGGCTATCGCACAGTTGGCTATTTCTTTGAACAGTGAGTTGAAAAAGTGATTTGCCCTCAAATAACTTAACAAACTGTTTTGGCATAAGTGTTCTGCTTATGGGCCAAAGTCTTGTACCGCTTCCGCCGCACAGGATTACATTTGTCATTTGCCCTCTCCGTAAAAGCTCTTATACCACGCTACAAACTTCTCAATCCCGACTTGAAGCGGAGTATGGGGTTTGTAGCCAAAATCATTTATGAGGTCGTTTACATCTGCATAAGTCGAGACAACATCGCCATCTTGCATATCCATAAAGTTTTTCTTTGCCTCTTTGCCAAGTGAGTGTTCAAGGATTTTTATGAACTCCAAAAGTTGCACGGGGGCGTTGTTGCCTATGTTGTAAATCCTATAAGGTGCGCTTGAGCGGTCGGCTGGAAGGTTCAAACCATCACTCTGCATGGCAAGGGCAGGATTGTCGATAACCTTCATGACACCATCAACGATATCGCCAACATAGGTAAAATCCCTGCTCATATTGCCGTGATTAAACACTTTTATAGCTCTGTCGTTCAAGATGGCATCGGCAAAAAGCATAGGTGCCATGTCAGGTCTCCCCCACTCGCCATAAACAGTAAAAAACCTAAGCCCCGTTGCATGAATACCGTAAAGATGACTGTACGTATGCGCCATCATCTCGTTTGATTTTTTAGTCGCCGCATAGAGGCTCACGGGGTGGTCGGTATGGTCACTTGTCTTAAAAGGCTGTGATTTGTTAAGCCCATAAACGCTTGAACTGCTTGCGTAAGAGAGATTTTTGACACCAAATTTTCTACACGCTTCAAGGATATTCATAAACCCGACTACATTGCTCTGGATGTAAGCATGTGGATTTTCTATAGAGTAACGTACACCCGCTTGCGCCGCAAGGTTGCATACCGCATCAAATTTTTCATTTTCAAAAATGCTATAGATATTTTGTGTATCTTCAAGAGAGACTTTGATAAACTTGTGTTTTGGGTACTTTGTACTGAGAACGGGCGAATTTTCCATAAGCAAATCTTTATCTATCCCAAGTTTGGCCAATCTTGCGTATTTGAGATTGACATCGTAGTAGTCATTGATATTGTCAAGCCCAACCACTTCATCGCCACGCTCAAGAAGTTTTTTTGCCAAATGGTAGCCGATAAATCCCGCCGTTCCCGTAACCAATATCTTCTTTGATTTTCGCAATGTCGTGTTTTGAACTTCTTGTTTTACATCTATCATGCCATGCATCCTTTTCAAAGCAAAGATTCTATACAATCCACACTTTGAATGAGTTAAAAAGCCTATATTTATATTTGATTATTCAAAACATCGCTATAATTGCACCAATGGGGCTGACCTGGTTTCGACGGGATCAAGTCGCTTCTAGTTGCATGTCGGACTGAGCATTCCGTTACACGGCTCAAATTGCTTAAACGCAAACAATACAAATTATCGCCCAGCTTACGCAGTAGCTTAAGTTTACCCCCTCGCAAGAGGTCGGGCTGCTTCACCTATGGACTCTGGATAGATAGGATCTGAAGTATCACCCTTATGCAGATATACTTTGCGTTTGTCTCGGACGCAAAACGAACCCAAGAGGCTCGTCTGGCGTAGCTTTGCAAGTTGTGTGAAGCAAGACTAAAAAACAAACAACTTCTCTAAACATGTAGAGATTAGGAGTAGCGTGGTTTCGGACTGGAGTTCGATCCTCCACAGCTCCACCATTTCACTATCTAATACAATCCAAACAAGCCTTTAAAACCCCCTAAAATATGAACTTATTAATCATCTTTTAATCTAATATTGTCTAAACTAATCTTATTGAATGTACCACTAAAAGGTACATTTTGCAGTACATTTTAATTTTGAGTAAAAAAGTATCTCGCAAAATGTACCATTAAAGGATTTGATTTGTCTAAGATACAAGCAGTCGCATTAAAAAGCATAAAGCCGAAAGATAAGCCCTACACGCTTAATGACGGGAACGGCTTATCATTACTCATAAAACCAAACGGCAGTAAATTATGGGAATTTAGATATACAAGCCCTACAATACTAAAAAGAAAAAAAACATCATTTGGTAATTATCCTGATGTACCTTTGACAAAAGCAAGAGACAAAGCAAAAGAATACAGAGAACTTATAGCTCAAGGTATCGACCCGATAGAACACAAAAGAGAGACAAAGCAAAAGATACAAGCAGAACAAAAAGGCGTATTTGATAAAGTTATAGATGAGTGGTTTATCAAGCAAAAAAAAGAACTTGCACATAGTACCTACATCCGAAAGGTAGGGCAGTTTGAAAATGATGTAAAGCCGTTTTTCAAAGGCAGATTAATATCAACTATCAAACACCCAGAGATTGTTAAGCTGCTTGAAATGAAAGCTATAAAAGCCCCCGAGAGTGCAAGTAGGTTAATGCAGTATCTTAACAACTTATGGCAGTTTGCTACTATGAAAGGCTATTGCGAATTTAACATCATTGCAAATATTCATAAAAAAACTATCCTCACACCACCAAAAAAGAAAAACTACTCAAAGATAACAGACCGAGAAACGCTCAAGGAACTTGCAAGAGCGATTTATGCTTACAAAGGCGATTACAGCACAAAGAACGCTTTAAAATTAGTTTTACACTTACCTTTAAGAGCTGATAACTTAGTTAATCTCAAATGGGAATACATAGACCTTGATAAAAAGCTTCTTACTATTCCACGCTCACTAATGAAAGCAAAAGATGAGAATATGCCAGACTTTACAATGCCTCTCACGCCTCAAGTTATAGAGATATTACAAGAGCAGAAACTTTTTGCAAGTGGTACATTTATATTTAAAACAAGCGGTTACGCTGATGTACCAATAAACCCCGAAACCCCGAACAGAGCATTACAAAGAATGGGCTTCAATGATGAGGCAAAAGGCAGAAAAACAAGGTTACACGGTTTTAGAGGTACATTTAGAAGTTTGGCAGATACTTATCAATCAGAGCATCATATTAGCTATGAAGCAAAAGAGAGAGCATTAGACCATTTACCAAAAAATGCAGTAGAGAGAGCATATACACATAGAGCGGATTACATAAAAGAACTTGAAACGCTGATGTGTTGGTGGAGTGATTATCTTGATAAAATAAAACATTAGTTAATTTTCATCAGTTTTTCTTTACTTCATTTTCTATACTATACAGTCCAAGATAAAATAATATCTAACATTAGAGAGAGGAGTTAAGATTTTGAGGTTATCCGACATTGGCAGAAATGCAACGGCTGAACAACGAGTGGAACAGGCAGAAATATTTATTGATACTCAAAAGTTATTTAATGAGGCAATTTTGTCATGGGCAAAAGAGCGAAATAAAATTAAAGAAGCTGAATCATATATATCAAGATGCTTAAGAGAATATGCACAGCGGATACATCTACTTAAAAATCATTCATTAAAATCAAAAATCAAAATTTTATACATATCGCAAATAACCAAAAAAATAAAATCATTAGTAGTTGATGCGATTTTCTACAAAGTTATTTTATTTTTTCAAGATACCCGATTCATAGATAAAAACATCCTACTACAAAACACTTACTACAAAACAATCACTTCACGCCCTTAATTATTCCCTTTATTTGAATTTTTAATTCACTGTTTACAGTCCATTTTTGCCGTTTTTTTATCAGCTAACAATTATCAATTATTAAACATTTAAAGGGTTATCAATGTCAAAATTATTACGAGTAAAAGATGCAGCTCACTTTTTAGCAGTGAGCAAAAGCCAAGTTTGGAAGCTCACTCAAGATGGAATACTCAAAAGCTACAAACTAAGTGACCGTGTGACGGTTTGGAAGATAGAAGAGTTGGAGCAGTTTATAGCTTCAAAGATAGGGGCGTGATATGAAAACTATTACAGCTTATCAATGTTGCTATTGTAGAAAAATAGCTAAAACACCAAAGACGATAGAGAGACACGAAATGAAATGTTTCTCAAACCCTATAAATAAAGCGTGTGGCAGTTGTGAAAATCAACAGCTATGTTTTACAAAAGGCGTGAGTAATTGTACAGATTATTTGCCATTTTATAGTGATGATGAAGAGGTGCAAAATGGATAACTTTGTGCAAAATCAACATCACAGATGGACATACGATAAAATCAAATCAGACCCTAAAAAGTTTGGAGGCGATTTTTCAAATGCTTTTATACAAATTGAGTATGCAAAAGAGTTTTATGATAGTGTAGTTGATACAGTTGTCAAAATAAAAACTCTTGTTTCAATAAGCAGGATTAAAAACAAGCTATTAAGAAAAAATCCTCAATACGATAATAGGACGAAATACAGACCTAAGAAGTAGGCAAAAAGAGGCGTAAAAAACCTCTTTAAGCTTCAAAAAAACACCCCTTACAATAAAGTCTAATGTAATCTAAACAGCAAAAAACTTTTTAAGGAGTAAAACCTCAACCGCCCCCGTGCATTATGGGCTTTGAGCTATGTACAAAATTTAACTTAAGAATTGAACTTCTTAATAGGTATAAAAAGAGAGAATAAAAACCCTATGAACATCTTACAAGAATTAGAAGATTTTATCAACGAATTTAACAAAAATAATGATGAAGATTTTGCCATAGACACTATAAGAATAGAGTTTCAAAAACAGTATAAATTAGAGAAATTGCAAGATGTTGGAGTATGGCATAAAATCAACTCAAAAGATAGAAAAATACTCTCAAAACTCAAAAAGAGATTGACGACTGATGAAGTTACAACCGCTTATCAATTAGAGCGTGAGAATATCTACTATTACAACTCATCTACACCGCCAAAATACAATCAAGCTACTTTAGTAATATTTGGTATGAAGCAGTATCACAAAGAGCCGCCCCCGTATGAACTCGTAAACAGACTTTTAAATATTTTATCGTTTGGCACTTCTAAAATAAATATGAATATTGATATTTGCTCCGACACCAAACACCGCCCGAACATAGAAGCACTTAAAAGATTTTTTGATTTAAAACAGTATATTACAAAGGATGGAGTTTTTACAGATACACACTACATCAACCGCCCAGATATACCAATGATAGAAAAAATCATCATCTACAATAAGCAAGTGAAAAACAATTTAGCTTTTATAGTCTGGCGGATAGAAGCGAAAGTTATCATTCCAAACTTTAGAGTTTTAGCTTTACCGCTTCACGAACTAAAAGAAGTTACAGACATAGCAAGGGGGCATTAATGAGTAAAGAAGATGTAATCAAAAAGATTAAAGAGATACTTGCAAAAGATAGAAGATTTGACGGTGCAAAAGTAGAAGTAATCTTTAAAGATAAGAAAAAATAGCAACTGATTTATAATCGCAATGTTAGCAATTCCAAAAATGGAAACCGTAAAAAACACCTCTTTTTTATAAGATATACTATCACTACAATATAACGAAATGATAAGGTATTGAATGAGATTAACTCTTGCAGATGATGAGATTTTGGAACTAATGAAAGCAATCTCAAAAAGTAATTATTCTCTCTACTCCAAGATACAAAAGCAATACAATGAAGATATAAACCGAGATATAACCAAGAAGCAATCATCTATCCAAGAAGCGACAAAAGCACGGGAACGGGTAGCAAAAGAGAAAATATTAAATGCTATAAATCTTCTTAGATTAGAGGGAAAAAATATAACAGCCTATGCAATAGCCAAAAAGAGCGGGTGCAGTTACAACACGGTTAAAAAGTACATAGGGGGGAACTGATGGACGCTAAACAAAGAGAGTTTATTTTGCTTCGTGCTGATGGACTTAGTTACGATAAAATAGCTTTAAAGCTCAAAACAGCCAAAAGCACACTCATACAATGGAGTAAACTGTTTGAAGAGGACATCAAAGAGCTACAATTCCACGCAATGGCTGAACTTAAAGAAGTTTATAGCTGGAACTTAAAAAGCAAATATGAAACACTTTTAAAACAGTTGCAAAAGATAGATGATGCAATCTTAGAAGCTGATTTATCTGCTACACAAATAAAAGACCTCTTTACCATCAAACAGAACTTAGTTTATCAATTAGAGAGCTTAGAGAAAAAAGTAAGTATAAAATCAAATGTAGTCACTACAAATATTTTAGGACAAAAAGAAGATATACCGATGCGATTAAATGAAGTATGAAGCAACTACAAGCACTCTCACAGCTCAAACCCTTGCAATGTATCAGACCATTAAAAAAAGAGCCACCAAAGCGATTAGAAACCCCTCTTAGTGAAATTGAACTCATTATGTACTCAACTAATATCTGTTACCACGGTATGAATATACTCAGAGGCGAAACTATTGTAAAAAATAGAGAAGCAAAATTACAGGCACTCAATAGAGAAATTCTCAAAATATGCTCACTCTTGCAAATGGATAATTATTATTTTCATAGCACTTATACTAAAGAGAACACAAAGAAGTTTTTTAATGATGTGGGAATAAGAGCAGAACATCTTAAATACTAAATGAAACTAATATCACACCAAAAAGAAGCTTTTATAGTGTTACAGATGTATAGAAATGTTAAGGTTAAAAAAGTTTTTTGATTATAGAACAGCTAAACACCAGATAGTAGTGAGATGCTAATCTGTATCAGTTGTATAAAGATGTTAAGATGATGTTGATTATATGATGTATTTTGTATATAATGAGTTTAGAAGATGTACAAAACTGTACTAAGAAATCTTTAAGCGATTACAAAAAGGTACATTTTATGGTACATTTTAAAATTAATCGAACAATAAAAACCCTACTTATAGGCTTTGAGCAGACCTCACACGGTAGTCCACAGCTCCACCATTTCACTATCTAAACCCCCTAAAACAAGAGCTTCTTTATAAACACTTATCCCATTTCAACTAAAATATTTGCTATAATGCAACACTTATTTTTTTAGGATAACTATGATAGATTTAAAACTACTTCAAAAAGATTTTCAAGGTGTGAGCGACAAACTTATGCGCAAGGGTGTTAGCGTTGAACTTCTTGATATTTTAAAGAAAAAAAATGAAGAACTTAAAAGCGCAAAAGCTGCTTACGAGACTCTTCAAGCAGCGCAAAATACGATGAGCAAAGAGTTTGGTGTCTATAAAAAAGAGGGCAAAGATGTAAGTGAACTCAAAGCAAAAGTTGATGCAAACAAAATCAAAATCACCGAAGCACTTGAGGTTCAAAGAGCTAGACAAGAGGAGCTTGAAGCTCTTGCGATGTCCATTCCAAATATCCCAGATGATGATGTTCCAGAGGGCAAAGATGAGAACGAAAACGTAGAGATACAAAGAGTTCTTATGCCACGCACTTTTAGTTTTACCCCAAAAGAGCATTGGGAACTTGCAGAACAAAATGGTTGGATAGATTTTGAGCGAGGCGTAAAACTTGCAACTAGCCGCTTTAGCGTCTCTTTTGGCATGGGTGCAAAGCTGGAACGTGCGCTTATCAACTTTATGCTGAACTTCAACTCCAAAAGAGGGTTTGAAGAGGTAAGCGTACCCGCTTTGGTCAACAGAGCAGCGTTAGAGGGGACAGGACAACTTCCAAAATTTGAAGACGACCTCTACAAGATTCAGGATCAAGAACTTTTCTTGATTCCAACCGCGGAAGTTCCTGTTACAAATCTCTACCAAGATGAGATTTTACCATCTGAAAAACTCCCCATCAAAATGACTGCATACACTTCATGTTTTCGTAAAGAAGCAGGTGCGGCAGGACGAGACACAAGAGGGATGATTCGCCAGCATCAGTTTCATAAAGTCGAACTTGTAAGCATCACAAAACCCGAGGAGAGCGATAAAGTTTTTGAGGAGATGGTACAAACTGCTTCTGATTTGCTTAGTGCGCTAGAGCTTCCACACCGCCTCATGAT
>JAOTSA010000174.1 GCA_030247515.1 Sulfurimonas sp.
CTCCATTCCTCTTGCGTTAACATTCATCTTATCGCTAACATCGTTTATGGATTGAACGATTGTGCTAACGCTGATTTCTATCTCGGATAGTGATTTTTGTGTACGTTCTGCCAGTTTTCTCACTTCATCGGCAACAACTGCAAAACCACGTCCGTGTTCACCCGCTCTTGCGGCTTCTATAGCGGCATTTAGTGCTAAAAGGTTTGTCTGCTCCGCTATATCTTTTATGACAAGCAGAACACTTTTTACCTGATCTGCATCCTGTTTTAGGTTTGAGAGCTGACCTGAGAGATCATTTTCTACCTCTATAAACACGGCAACTTCATCAACCAGCCTATCTAACGCTTCCCTTGATGATTCAAGGTTTAAATTTGCTTGTGAAACTTTCTCTTGCGTCTCTCTTGCCATGGCTATAGATTTGTCAAGAATCTCTTTTATTGATTTGCTCTTAAGTGTAGTATCTGAAACGATAGCACTCTCTTTTTCGATACTGTCATGAATGGAGTAAGAAGAGTCTGTTATCATGTTGGCGATAGAGACATTTTGACTTCCGAGTGATTTTACGTTGTTTATGGTGTTTTGTATGGAGCTTACAAAATCATTTACCGCATAAGCAGATTTTGCAAACTCGTTTTCACGCAGAACTTCAATTCTTTTGGTTAAGTCTTTGTCCCCATCAACCAAAGCACGGATACGGGAACGAAGTTCATCCAGCGGAGTGATAACCTCTTTGCCAAAAAAGATACTGATTATAATCGCAAATGCAACAAATACTATAATAAGCGTAATGAGTAAAATCATCTTTGTATTATTGATTTCTTTGTCGTTTGCATCAAGGGAGATTACAAGATTCATAACTCCCAGTATGTCTCCTACTTTTGCATTGGAGTGACAAGCGATGCAGCTGGTGTCTGCTATCATAGGATTTAGCAGTTGAATGGAATGATGATTATCCCCTGTTTTTTCAATAGTTTTGGGTGTTTTATCGGCGAATACCTGACGAATCATCGCATCGTTCGTAAATGTTTCGCCCTGCTTTTTATAAATCTCAAGCACAAGCTCAGATTTTGAAACATCAAGCGACTCAATCCCTTTAATCTCTTTTGATTTGCTCAATGTTTTTGCAACGACTTCAGGGTCTCCCGCTAGCATACTTTGCGTAACTGTTTGAAATATAGACTGACTTAACATCTCAAGAGAGTGCTTTGCTGTTTTGTTTGAAAAGTCATTAAACGTGTAAGAGATATAACTGTACATAGCACCAACTGCTAGTGCGCCGAAAAACAGAATTGTAACAACGATACGAGATTTAACTGAAACTAACATTGAACTGTTCCTGATAAAAAATATTGTCTCCATTATAGCAATCTTTTTATAAAATTTTTATATTCCATCAAGCATGGTAATCCAGAGCCTTTTTATCTCTTCGTCGTTTAATAAAAGCGTAGATTTATTTCTATGCAGCTTGATGAGAGTCCTTTTTTATGTCAAAAACACTTCCTAACACTTTTACAATTTGTAAAGAAATTGTCAACAAATTATCAATCATGCTTTGACAAATTTCCTTCATACTTCTAATATCTAAAAAATATAGGAGTTTGAAAATGGTCAAGGCAGCAGTTGCTTTATTGATGGTTGTTTCATTTATGCAGGCATACGAGTTAAATGCTCAGATGAAAGATTTTATGAACAGTTTATTGACTGAAGCAAAAAAACAAAATCCAAACCTCAAAGAGTTTGACTATGCTAGGGGTGAAAAAATATTTACCACAGAGT
>JAOTSA010000049.1 GCA_030247515.1 Sulfurimonas sp.
GTATTATACTTACTAATATTATAGATTATTTAGGAATTATAATGAAAAATACACTTATTGAACAAAATCAACATTGGCAAAACAAGCCATATAAAAGTACAAAAAGAGAGGTGTTGTCAAAGCTTATCTCCTATCTTCCGCTCAAGCAGATAATTACTATAACAGGTATCAGGAGATGCGGAAAAAGCACGCTTGCCAAACAAGCGATAAATCATCTCGTAGAAAGCGGAGTTGAAGCGAAAAATATATTTTTTATAAACTTAGAAAACCCGATATTTTTAGAGTACAAACATGATGCTTCTTTTTTAAATGTGATTTATGAAGAGTATCTAAAGCTTATGAATCCTAGCGGAAAAATTTATTGTATATTTGATGAGATACAGTATTTTGAAAATTGGCAGGTTTACATCAAAAGCAAATATGAGTCAAGTGATATAAAATACATCATCACAGGCTCAAACTCTTCTATGCTCTCAAACGAACTTAACACTCTTTTGAGCGGAAGAAGTCTCAATATTCATCTAAGCACTTTTAGTTTTAGAGAGTTTTTAGACTACAAACAGATAAGTTATGAAAATGAATTTGAACAAATCACAAATAAAATCCAAATAGCAAGGGCAAAAGATGAGTATCTAAAATGGGGTGGTTTTTATGAAGTTTTTGAAGTAGAAGATGAAATTATCAAAAAAGAGATTCTCATAAATTATGTCAAAAATATCATCTATCAAGATATTGTTCCAAGGTACGGGATAAGAAATTCACACACCGTAGAGAGGCTCTTTTTTTATCTGCTATCAAATGCAACTACACTTTTAAACTACACTACCTTGGCTACTACTTTTGAGATAAGCGATAAGAGTATCAAAGAGTATATCAACTATTTTGAAGATACTTTTATGTTAAGACGACTTGATAAATTTCACAACAAACCAAAAGAGAGGATAAAATCTTTTAAAAAAATCTATGCAATGGATAATGGTTTTTTACAAATAGCGCCAAAATTTTCCGCTAATCTAGGCAATAGTTTAGAAAATTTGGTTTTTACGGTTTTGGCTCAAAAGCACCAAGAGATCTATTATCTAAAAGAGTTGCAAGAGATAGATTTTTTGTGTGAAGACAGACTTTACCAAGTCTCTTACGACATAAGCGAGGCGAAAACAAGACAAAGAGAGCTAGGCGGTTTCGCACACTTTAACAAAGAAGGCAAATATAAAAACCTGCTTATCACTTACGATACAAATGAAAATATGCAAGATATTGAAGTGGTAAGTTTTGAGAGGTTTATTTTTAAAAATTTGATGAATAATTTTGCTGTTTCCTAACACAATCAGTAGAACTTGCGTATGATAAACTTACCAAAAAATAAAAAGAGTTACTCAGATAAATAAAAATAAAGGATTTTTTATGGACAAAATTAAAAAAAACACACTTGTGTCAATGCTTATAAAGCTAGAAGATGAAGAGGGCAACATCATTGATGAGAGTGATGAGTTTATGTATCTTCACGGTGGTTACGCTCAAATCTTTCAAAAGCTAGAAGATGAGCTTGAGGGGAAAAAAGTAGGCGATACTTTTCATGTTACGCTCACCCCAGCAGAAGCGTATGGAGAGTATGATGAGACTTTAGTTTTAAAAGAACTGCTAAAAGATTTGCCAGAGGATATAGCCGTAGGAACAGAGCTTGACGGTGAAGAGGAGGGTATCGTTTATGTGGTTGAGAGCATAGATGAAAAGTACGCAATCCTCAACGCAAATCATGAACTCGCAGGTGTCGCACTCGTAGCAAGTGGCAAGATTTTGGAGATAGAACAGCTCTCGGATGAGGCGGCGGAAGAGCTGCTTGAGGGAGAGCATCGGCATTGATGGTGGATACAGTTCTCTTGTATATTAAAAAGACTTCTTGCATAACCTAGATCCTGAATCAAGTTCAGGATGACGAAAACTCACAAATCTCGTCATTCCAAGCTTGACTTGGAATCTAATTTTTAGGTTATGCAAGAAGTCTAAAGTTTAAATTTATATAATCATTTCAAAATATCTAAGGAACACTGAATGACATATAGACAAAATAAAAAATGGATAGATTGTGAATCTATTCATCCATATAATGATGAAAGGTTTAATTTTGAGAATGCAAAAACATTTATTATAGGTAGCATTCCACCGTATAGATTTTCAGAACCAAAAAATCTTTTGTGTGGCGATGTTGATTGGTATTATGGAAGTAAAGATAACTCATTTTGGGATATTTTAAAAGATAGTTGTTGTGATAGTCAAGTTACTCTATGTACAAAAGAAAATCAACGAAAATTTTTTATGGAAAATGAAATTGGTATTTTTGATATGATACAAAAATGTACACGTAAAAATGGGTGTAGCTCTTCAGATAATGATTTGTACAATCTTGAACTTATTGATGTATGTAAGATAATTTCAGAAAATAAAAACAGCGAGTTGAAACTTTTTTTTACAAGTATTTTTGTGGCAGATTTATTTAGTAAAAAAACTGGGATAAAGATTGATTCCGCAAATCGTGAATTTAAAGAAATAGTCATTTATGGCAAAAAGTTAAAAGTAAAAATTCTCTATTCACCGTCCCCTTCATGGTCTCGTGGATTAGAAGAGGGCATAAGAAAAGATAAAGATAAAAATAAAAAAAGAATTGACCAATATAAAGATATTTGTGTATAGACTTGATTTAATACAAGTGAGGAAAAGAAAATTACATGACAAATTGCCATATATTTCAAAAATCTATATCTTTCTTGCTAATATATTTGTAATTATTTGATTTTTGGAGTGCATAAATGAGAGATGATAGGTTTATGACTTTATGATAAAGTTTTTAGCGTATTGCCAATTTAAGAGGGAATAGGAGATGATAAAATCTAACCCATCCCAAAAAAGGAACTCGACCAATGAATAAAATAACCGACCATAGCCTTTTTGAACAAATTAAAAATCTTATCGAACAAACAAAGCAAAATGTAGCTATAACCATAAATAGCTCATTTGATGAAAAAAATTTAAGACGAATGATGCAATTTGCGAATATTTTTGAAAAAGAAAAAGTCGTGACACTGTCACGAGAATTGTCTTGGAGCCATATTTTAGCCCTTTTACCGCTTAAAGATAGGATAAAAAAATGCCTAAACTACTAATCTTATGGATATTTATTTTACCTCTGTTTGCAAAAGAGCCAAATTTCGGCAAGTATGACGGGAGTGCGGTTGTGTTGGATTTGAACAGTTCTGAAAAAATGGTTTTTGGGGTGCGTGCGGATGAGAGGCTTAGTCCGTGTTCTACTTTTAAAATCCTAAACTCCATGATAGCTCTTGATAGTGGAGCTGTAAAAGATGAGAATGAGGTTATAAAGTGGGACGGTGTAAAACGAGAATACCCCGCATGGAACCAAGACCATACTATGCGCTCCGCCATAGCAGTGTCAACGGTTTGGTTTTATCAAGAGTTGGCTAGTCGCATAGGGCAAATGAGGATGCGAGAGTATGCAAGCAGGGCTAAGTACGGCAATGCGGATACCTCTGATGCTCTTAGGAGCTTTTGGTTGGGCGGCGGAAGCCTCAAAATCTCTCTAAACGAACAAGTTGATTTTCTCTCACGGCTTATGCGCAATGATTTGGAATTTCCGCAACATGTAATGGACACGGCTAGAGATATTATGACTTTAGAAAAAAGCGATACTTACCTGCTTGGCGGAAAAACAGGAAGCTGCGGCGGGGTGGGGTGGTTTGTAGGATTTGTGCAAAACCATGACAAAACTGCTGTTTTTGCTTTTAACATAAAAGGCGATGGCGCAAACGGAGTAGAGGCAAAGAAGATAGCATTGGAGTATTTAGAAAAATAGCCTGTATAATTCGCTAAAAAATAGAGCCAAAAAATGAGCAGCACTAAAAATCAGACACGTTATTTTATACTTATGATTATCGCCATGCTTTTTTGGGGTATCGCTTGGACGGCGGGGAAGGTGGCGGCGGAGCATTCAAATGCTCAGGTGGCGGCTTTTTGGCGGTATGGGGTCTCTTTTATAGCCATCATTCCTCTTGTATGGTACTTTAAAACGCCCTTTAAAAGTGATGTAAAAGGGTATGGCTACATGTTTTTGGCGGGTGTGCTTACTTCGCTTTTTAACTATCTTTTTTTTGCGGGGCTTTCTCATGGGGATGCGGGGTATGGCGGGACTATCGTTACCTCGCTCTCTCCCATCATCACTTATGCGCTATCTATCCTTTTTTTGGGTACGAAAATCTCGTCCAGACAGGTTATGGCACTTTTTATCGGGGTTTTGGGGGCGGTTATCCTTCTTCGCATACCTTTTGATGGGTTTGGGTTTTTGGATGCACAGAGTCTCTACTTTTTGGGGTGTGCGTTTGTCTGGGCGATTGTGACGGTTATCTCGCAAAAGGCGGCAAAGAGGGCGGATTTGATGTTTTACACTTTTGTTGTTTTTGGTGTAACGGCTTTCATAAATATGCTCTTCGCTCTTCCCTATGCCCCTTTTGATTTTGGGGCGTATGATGCTGTTTTTTGGGCGACCATCATTTTTGTGGGCGTGATTCCTGGGACATTTAGCACGGCACTCTATTTTGTTTCAGCAGGCAAGGTTGGGGCGCATAGGACGGGAGTTTTTATGTTTATAGTCCCCATCGGAGCGATTGCTTCAAGCTGGGTTGTTTATGATGAGGTTGTTGCGCTCTCCACTTTGGCAGGGTGTCTGCTGGCGTTTGTGGCGGTGGTTTTGTTCAACTCCAAAAGAAAAAAGTTCCTAACGTAACTCCACTCTGTTTCTTCCGTTGTGTTTTGCAAGATAGAGCTTTTTGTCAACTTGCATAAGGTACTCGTTGAGAAAACTTTTTTTATAGTGGTACTCAGGTTTTATCTCCATCATGCCTATGCTAACCGTCGCTTGAATCTCTTTGTCCTCAAAGCGCAACTTGCTCTCCTGAAAATCTTTACGGATTTTTTCTAAAACTTGATACCCCTTTTCTTCGTTGACAGCAGGAAGAATAATGATAAACTCCTCGCCGCCATATCTTATGACGATATCTGAATTTCTGATATTTTTCTTAATGATGTCAACAAAACTCATCAAGATATCATCTCCAGCGATATGTCCGTAAGTATCGTTAATCTCTTTAAAATGGTCAAGGTCACACATAGCCAAAACAAAATGGTTGCTTGTGGCAAAGGAGAGTTCGTATTGGCTCTCAAAGATATTTTTCAAGCCGTTTCTGTTGAGTGCGCCTGTGAGTGAGTCTTTTGTGACTTGTTGGTTCATGAGGATATTGTCTATCATCGCAAGTTCAGTGCCGATGCTCAGCGATATGAGTTCGCATTTTTCGAGGTATGTGATGAGTATATCGTACTCATCGGTGTGCATGCGCATAAAAATTTTTTGTGCAAACTGATGAAGATTGTTGTGCAGAGTATTGATGACATTGTATTTTGAGTTGTTTTGAATGATGTTTTTTCCGTCATTGTTGAGCCATTTTCCAAAACTGCACTGTGTCTCTTCAAGCTCTGGAAAATTATCGAGATTTTTGTCTCTGATAGACTGTGCCAAGCCAGTGAGCCAAACAAGGTGGTCTTCATAGTGCTTAATCGTCTTTCTCTCTACCAAATCAGCTATGGAGATTCTTCTCATTTTGTTAAGCGAGAGAACTAAGTCTATGTATTGGTATAGATATATTTTCGCTACTCTGTTGTTTATTTTTTGAAAGAGCGTCAACATTTGCGATATATAGAGATGATCACGCTCGTTGTATGCCATTTTGGCAAGCAAAAGGTGCTTTAGACAAAATAGTTCGTTCATGATAACGATATAGGGCATTTTTAGTGAAATTTCATATTGAGCAATTTTTTCAAAAAGATTCAAAATAAACTCTTCTTCAAACTCGCCCTTAAAGGTATTTAAGATATCTCTGTAATGGTTTGAAAATATAGACATAGACATGCCATCTTCACTGTCGGTCTCAATGTATGTCGTGTATTTATCCAAAAATTCATCTAAAATCGTATCGGCATCTTCTTTAAATACCGCAGAAAAATCATATACCATAAAAAAACACCCACCTTTTTGATAGAATCTACCAAATTAACTCTGTTCAATTTAAGCATATTATCTCTCAATTGAACCTTAAAATAGTACACCGTATGGAACTTTGCAGTAGGTTTTATCATAATTCTTTATTAGGCTTTTCATAACCTAAAAATTAGATTCCAAATCAAGTTTGGAATGACGAGATTTCCGAGTTTTCGTCATCCTGAACTTGATTCAGGATCTAGGTTATGAAGTCTAGTATAAAAAAAGCTTGAAATATTAGATACAATTAACAGAAAACTTGAGAAAAAAAGAGACAATCTTAACATGCAAAAAGATGTTTTAATCAGCTCCATACTGCACAATGAAGTAAAACCACTCAAAAAGAGTGATTTGGTGGGCGACGCACTCTCTTACATGGATAAGAATGCTATAAGTTCAGTAGTTATAACAGATGAAAACAACGCTCCTATTGGAATTTTTACAGAAAGAGACGCTCTTAAAATAGTCTCTAATGCCATAGATTGTGATACGCAACTTTTGGAAGTGATGACAAAAAACGTTTTTTGTATTGATGTTGACACTTATATCCATGATGCTTATGTTTTGATGGAACAGTATGAATATAGACATCTCGTTGTTGTCAATGATAAAAATGAGTATATGGGCGTGGTGACTGAGGGTGATTTTTTAAGGTATATGGGCTTTGAAGATGTTGCAGATGCCAAGTTGGTAAAAGACAACATGAACAAGTCCATATTGACCGTAATGCCTGAAACTTCACTCATAGAAGTTGCCAAACTTATGACACAAAAAAAATGTGATTATGCGGTAGTCATGAGTGACACAAAACCACAAAGCGTGATACATGAAAGAGACATTACAAAATTTTTGTCAAAGCGTACGGAGATTGACGAGGCTAGTATAGAGGATGTGGATCAACACCATATGTATGTTATCAAAAAAGATGCCTCACTAAAAGAAGCTTCTGATATGATGCAACAGCATGGAGTTCACCAGCTTATCGTCGTGGATACTGCCGATGTTTTGGTCGGGCTAATCTCCAGACATGATTTGCTTAAAGCGGTGCATAGAAGTTATTTTGACTATCTTTACAAAACCATCGAAGCAAAAGCGCAGAGAGAAAAAGAGCTGATAAGACATAAAGAGGAGCTTGAGAGGCTTGCAAATTATGATCAGCTTACCAAACTCCCAAATAGGCTCTTTTTTCAGACATATCTCAAAAAATCAGTAGCAAGAACGATAAGAAATAAGCAAAAAGTAGCGGTTATACTCTTTGGTTTGGATAGATTTAAAGATATCAACGACAGTTATGGACATAGCATAGGCGATGAAGTATTGAACATCATAAAACAGAGATTTTTAAAAAGAGCGAGAGAGGGAGATTTTCTAGCGAGGCTTGGCGGCGATGAGTTTGGTCTTATCCTTGAAAATATAAATTCTATAGACGATGTCTCAAACATACTCAAAGAGATGTTGTCTGCTATTTCGGCAACTGCTGAACTCTCCAACGGGGTTGAACTGCATATAGAAGCGAGTGCGGGAGTAACTCTTGCACCAAAAGATTCTATGGATGTAGGAGAGCTGTTACAGTATGCAGATAGTGCGCTTAATGATGCAAAAAAGAGCCATAAAGGGTATTTTTCATACTATGCAAACGAAATGACCCAAAAAGCACAGGAGAAGGTCGCTTTTGAAAATGCTCTGCGCAACAGCATCAAAAACGGTGAGTTGGAACTCTACTATCAGCCGCAAGTCTATATAAAAACAGGAAAAATCATCTCAGCCGAAGCACTCATACGATGGAATCATCCTACTAATGGTTTGGTAAATCCAACTGTTTTTATCCCTATATCCGAAGAGAGCGGTATCATCAACGCTATCGGGGAGTGGGTGATTCACGAGGCATGCAGACAGGGAAAGATATGGGAAGATGCGGGGTATAATCTTACCATCGCCGTAAATGTTTCAGCCAACCAGCTAAAGTATCAAAATATACCTAAAATCGTTCAGGAAGCCATCTATGAGAGCGGATACAGTGCCAACAAGCTTGAGATAGAGTTGACGGAGAGTGCTTTGATGCAAAGAGAGGAGAGTGTTGTAGAGATGCTTCATCTCTTGCGTGCAAAAGAGATACGCCTTGCGATAGATGACTTTGGAACAGGATACTCATCTTTGAGTTATCTCAAACGATTTCCCATAGATATACTTAAGATAGACAAAAGTTTCATAGATGAGTTGCCATACAACAAAGATGATGCCGCCATTACCGTCGCCGTGATAGAGATGAGCAAAGCTCTTGGCTATCAGGTTCTTGCCGAGGGTGTAGAAAACGAAGAACAGTTGGCTTTTTTAAAAGAGAAGGGGTGTACGATGTATCAGGGCTACATCAAAAGCAAACCGCTTCCTGCTAAAGAGTTTGAAGCATTAATTAGGGCATGTTTAGGTTAAATTTGATGCTAAGAAAATACTATTTCCAATTCTTTTTACTCTCTCTTGCTTTTCTCTTCTTTTATGGGGAGAACTATAAAATCATCATTTCTGGTGTTGCCATCTTTTTAGTTGGGATGGTGTTTGTGGAGGATGGGTTCAAGCTCTTTAGCGGTGGGGTGCTTGAGAGGGCTTTGCAGGCAAGCACGGATACTCTTCTCAAAGCTATTGGCACTGGTTTTGTGGCAACTGCTATCATGCAAAGTTCCTCTTTAGTCTCTGTTATCGTCATCTCATTTTTAAGTGCCGAGCTTATCACGTTAAGCGGTGCAGTTGGTGTTGTCTTTGGCGCAAATATCGGAACGACCGCAACGGCTTGGATAGTTTCTTCCTTTGGCGTAAAGATAGATATAGCCACTTTTGCAATGCCTATGATAACTTTTGGTGTGGTTTTAAAATTTGCCCAGAGCAGGAGTTATCAAGGTTTTGGAAAGATACTTTTAGGGATAGGATTTGTCTTTTTGGGTATCGACTACATGAAAGATGGTTTTGAGGTTTTACAACAGACATTTGATATGTCAAAGTTTGCGGTAGAGGGCTATCTTGGGGCTTTTGTATATATCTCGCTTGGAGTTGTGGCAACTGTAATTATGCACTCAAGCAGCGCAGCTATGGCTATAATCATCACAGCACTTGCAACAAACCAAATCGTTTATATAAATGCGCTTGAATTGGTTATCGGGGCAAATGTGGGAACGACTATTACCGCTATTTTAGGCTCTCTTTCATCAAACGCCAACGGCAAGAGAGTAGCAACGGCACATTTTATCTTTAACGCCGCCACCGCACTTGTAGTAACCGTTTTTCTCTACCCGCTAAGTGATTTTACAACTTTTTTGGCATCCAAAATAGGTATAGCCGATAGTGACTATGCGATGAAGCTTGCTCTTTTTCACACCATCTTCAACATCTTAGGCACACTTCTCATCACCCCTTTTACAAACAGACTTGTAAAGTACCTTGAGACACTTTTTGTTGAGGTCAACATCCATTCGCTCAAACCACTATATCTCGACAAGGTTGTCATCAACGTGCCTCATGCGGCGATTGAGGCGATAAGGAAAGAGACGATTCGCCTTTATGAGAGTGCGATTGAGGCGATTGCACACTCCATCTCTCTGCACAGACATATCTTTATAAAAAGCCCAGATATCGAAAATGTGGTTAAAAACTCCGAGATTAGCATCAATGCAGATATAGATGAGTTTTATGCCCAAAAGATAAAATCTCTCTACAGCGACATCATCCACTATGCAACGCTCTCGCAGGAAAATATGAATCAAGAAAATCAAAACCATGTTTACGAGCTTAAACTAGCTTCCCGTGAAATCGTGGAAGCCATGAAAAACATGAGAGATTTGCAAAAAAATATCTTTTACTACTCCAAATCAAAAAACAGTTACATTAAAGATGAGTACAACCATATCCGTATCCAAATCGCCAAAACTATCGACACGATAGAGAGGCTAAAAGAGCATGTTGACGACCTTGACGTACTCTCTAGTATAGAACTTTTAAAAGAGAGTACGAAGGCACTAGATAGCATCAAAAACAGCCGCATAGATGCACTCATAAGAGAAAACAGAGTGGATTCAAAGATGGCGACATCACTTATCAACGATAGCGCATTTGCGTACGATGTCACACAAAAGCTGCTCCGAGCCGCTACAATCTTGTGGATAAAAGATAGAGATATCAGAATTTTAGGAGAAGAAAAATGAAGATAAACAAAGTCTTAGATGGGATAGAAAAGCTTTTTTTTAGCGACAATGATGAGAAAAAACAAGAAAAGATAAAAGAGAAGCTTTTAAAAAAGATAGAAGAGACAAAGCAGGAGTTAAAAGATGCTCCTTTGGCAGAGGAGCAAGAAAACCTCAAAGAGAAACTCTCTGTTCTTAAAAAGTTGTTAAAGAGGGTTTAAAAAAGGTCCGCATGTCCAAAAAATATAGCTTGACTAGGGTTTTTGCGTAAACCCTCCAAAATCTCTCTGGCTTTTAGCTTTGTCTCTTTGTCAAAGTAGATAAGCATGTTACGGCTGAGTATAAAATCAAACTTTCCAACGCTCTTAAATGATGGGTCAAAGAGGTTGAGGACTTTGAGCGAAACTTGTGATTTTACACTCTCATGAAGCAGATAAACACCATCTTCTTGCCTAAAATAGCGTTGCAAAACCGCCGCAGAGAGATTTCGGATGTTGCGCTCTTTGTAGCGTGCCTCTTTTGCTCTGTTGATGGCATCTTGGTTGATGTCTATCCCAGTGATGTGAAACTTGCTTGGTGCAACACCCGCTTCTAAAAGTGCTAATGCTATGCTGTAAGGCTCTTCTCCAGTCGCACACGGAGCGCATAAAATCTCTGCTCTCGCACCCGAATTTTTCACAAGCGTTACAATCTCCTCTATCTGTTTAAACTCACGGTAAAAAAATGTTTCATTGGTCGTAAGCGCATCGATAAGCTCTTGTTTGAGTGTTTTATCAAATGAGACTTTTTCCAAAAGTTTGGCAAATGAGTAGATGTCTCTTTGTCTGCAAAAGGTGGTAAGTTTATTTTTGAGGATGCTTGTCTGCTTGTCAAAAGTAACACCCGTTTCGTTTTTGAAGTAGTTTGCAACCAAAAAAACATCATCATACTCTTCAACACAATTCTCTTCTATGTGACTTGTCTGTGGCTCTTTTTTTTTGAAAAAATCGAAGAACATTATGTGCAGAACTCCGTTATTTTATTTTTTATCTCATCCGTGTTTAAAACTTCTATGCCCGCTACCTCTTGCCTTGCTCTTGCGGGCATCCCATCAACAATGGCACTTTGAGCTGTTTGTGTGAGCGTTCTTGCTCCATGAAGTGCCAGCTCTTTACATCCTTGAACGCCATCATCGCCGATGCCCGTGAGGATAACACCGAGTATTTGAAATCTTTTGGTGTATGGAGAAAATGAGCTAAAGACGGAGTTGATATCAGGGTTAAAACGGTTCTCTTTTGGCGCAGAGAGATGAAAAAGAAGCCCACCTAGCCCCTCTTCAAGCCTAACAACCCCTTGCGCCACATAGATGCACCTAGCCTCAAGCACCATTTTATCTTCTATGACATGAACCCTGTTTTCGCTCTGCCCACTTAAGCGTTTAGCAAAACTGCCAAGAAAATCACTCGCCATATGTTGCGCAATGATGAGTGTGGTGTATCTAAGTGTGGGAAGTGCTTTGATGATGCTCTCAATCTGCCCTGGACCGCCTGTCGAAGCCCCTATAAGAATAACTCTTCCAACTTCCATTTGCTACCATTGTTTGGATTTGATTTTTCGTATAATTTAAAACTAAGTGAACGATTCTGCAGCGTAGCGAAGCCTTAGAGAGCGTGTTTTAAATTATACGAAAAATCTTTGGTTATTGTAGTCTATTTTTCTAAAAACGATACAATAGCCTCAAAAAAATAGATTTCATAACCTCTATTTGTTCACTAAGGCTTCACGGTGGGTACCCCAAATCTAGCAAGCTAGATTTGACCCTTCCGTTGCAGAATCGTTCACAAACAGAGGTTATGAAATCTAATAAGGAATTTTTATGCCATTACTAGATAGTTTCAAAGTTGACCACACTAAAATGCCAGCCCCTGCCGTGCGCCGTGCAAAAGGGATGAAAACGCCAAAGGGTGATGATATCACCGTTTTCGATTTGCGCTTTGTTGCACCAAACCAAGAGATTTTATCCTCCGAGGGCATCCACACTTTAGAGCATCTTTTTGCAGGTTTTATGCGAGACCATCTCAACTCCAGCGATGTAGAAATCATCGATATCTCCCCAATGGGGTGTCGCACAGGTTTTTACATGAGCCTCATCGGTACACCTGATGAGCAAAGAGTGGCGGATGCGTGGAGTGCTTCCATGGAAGATATACTTCAAGTCAAAGAGCAAAAAGATATCCCCGAACTCAACATTTACCAGTGCGGCACTTGTGCGATGCACTCGCTGGAAGATGCCAAATCCATTGCCACAAAAGTGCTTGAGCGAGGTATCGGCGTGATGGACAATGATGCGCTAGCTCTTGATGAAACAAAGATAGGATAAGCCCATGTATATCTTGATACCGATGGACGACAACGACCTAGAAGAAGCACGCATTACAACCATAAACGAAGCAACGGTATGGGTGCAACTGCTTGTAGAAGAGGGCAGAGTCGTAGAGACAAATATAAACCAAGATAAAGACACATTTGAGAACCAAAGCCAGATTTTGGTAGTAAAAAATGACAACGAATATGTCTGGCCATTTATAGAGTTAGGCATGGTGGTTTTGGTGGCACATATCCAAAGAAGCGTTGATGATATAGTCGAGGCATATCTTTTTAGAGAACTCAATGAGCTTAGATACTAAACTCTCCCAGTTTCGGGAGCTTTTCAACCCTCTTCCAGGCAACCGTTACCTTCAAGTAACAACCACGCCAGATGACATCACAAAACTCTTTAGCGACATGATGGAGCATGTCGATGGCGAGTTTCATCTTGCCCTTTACGGCACGCCAAACGAGGAAGAGTTGGCAGCCATAAGCGCAAAAGTAGAGCGCATTTTGGATTTTACCTCCCCATTCCGTGCCACCCCAAGAGACCACGATACAGTTTTGCTAAAAGATATATTTGCCGCACACCAAAACAAACCAATGATACTAAAACTCTCATACACAACCCTAGCAAACACCGCAAATATAATCATCATGGAGAAAAAAGGAGTGATGAACACGCTTGAGGTAATGCAGATGCTAGAAGAACACGAGTTCCGCTCCCCAAACACCATAGAAATAGTAGAAGGCTACGACCTAATCGTGGCAAAAAAGATGCATATGTGGGGGAATGGGTTGTAGGATGTATAAAAATACTAGATTAAATTAGTTTGAAAATAATGTTTCGATTAATATCAGTATAAGTTTGCTATAATGGAAAATTAGAAAAATATCGGTGTAATGTTGGTGTGTTTTGCATAATCAAAGAGATAAACGGTATAAAGAGAGAGTATGTTTAGAATAAAGATATTAGAGAAATTTGCTGTTATAAAAACTATTGAGGATGCAATTGAATTAAATGACCTTACTATTTTTATGGGGGATAATTCAGCTGGAAAAAGTTATCTGGCAATGTTGATTCACTCGTTTATTACAATGACTAGAGGTTATGATGAGGTGGCTTTTTTAAAAGCTGTTTTAAGTAAATTTAATACGACGGGCTTAGTTAAAGATTTAACTGCTTCAATTGGCAGTATATTAAATACAGAAAGTAAGAAGATATTAATAA
>JAOTSA010000050.1 GCA_030247515.1 Sulfurimonas sp.
TTAGTAAATGATTCTAAAGTTACAATACCATACAAACTAAAAAATAAAAAAAGGATAGAACATGCCAACAATCAATCGTTATAAAGACATAGATACAGTTGAAAGAGAGAGTAAAAAGGATTATATAGACCGCCATTCACCGTTTATACACTGCGAAGATAGTGCAAAAGAGGGTGAGATGTTTAGCGTCACTGTTAAGATGGGAAATGAATATACTCATCCAGATGATTTTGACCATTACATCGCAAATATGTCACTTTACAATGGTGAGACGCTTTTAGCACGTGCTGACTTTGTTGCTGGAGCTTTAGCAAACATGAAAGCGCATGCGACTGTTACTTTTCACATCATCCCAACTGGTAGCAAACTTAAACTTACTGCACAAGCATACTGTACGAAACATGGCATCTGGGAGTCAGATCCAAAAGTTGTAGAAATTACAAAATAGTCAAACTTCACTCTTAAACCTCGCAATCTTCTTTTGCGAGGAACTTCCTTTTTTTACTTTATCTCACCAGCCATAGTGTCAAGAACAACAAAAAGCTCTTTTGAAGCTTTTTCCGCCTCACTAAACGCTACAACAATCTTTGTAGCATTCTTGATAATTCCACCTTGGATAGCATCTGGAATCGCTCTTACTCTATCATGAACAACTTTGTGGATTGGGTCAACCTGAGCATAAGATGACGTTTTTGCAAATGTCTCTTTTCCATCAGATAAGTACCACTTTCCAAAACGGCAGTTTGTGTGGTCTGAAAATTTGAAATTGTGGTCATCTTTAAAGACAGCGTTATAACCGCTTAGTTTAAATGCTATGTGGTCAAGTTTTGCAAGAGTGATAAAGAGTTCGTTTGAGACTTTTTTGTTTGCCAGCTGGATATCTTTTGCACCTTCAAGCAAGTTATGTAAACTTTCGTTAAAATGGTCAAGTTTTTGAATAGATTCCGAGACTTCACTATCCATCTGTTCTGAAAATTCTTGCATTGCAGAGCTGTTTTGCTTAAGAAGATTGATGTTTAATTCCACCTCATGAGTAGCCCTTTGGGTACGTTCTGCAAGTTTGCGTACCTCGTCTGCAACAACCGCAAATCCACGTCCATGTTCACCTGCTCGTGCCGCTTCAATAGCCGCATTTAGTGCCAAAAGATTTGTTTGGTCACTGATATCTTTGATAAGCAAAATTACATTGGAAATCTCTGCAACACTTCTGTTAAGCTGCTCTGAATTTTCTCTACTGCTTTGCATCTTTTGTGATGTACTGTTTAAAGAGTCAACCACATCTTCGGTTGAGTTTTTTACATCATCAACTATAAGTTCTGTTTGTGCATTTTTTTTGTTAATTTCACGTAATGATGTCATATTTTGTGCAACACCCTCTTGAACACTTCCTACCCCAGAGAGCGCCCCGTCATTAAGAAGTTCTGTCAAAGAGAGTGTAAGTCTGTTTGCTTCAAGACGCTCTTCACTCTCCCTAGAACGCTCTTGTACTTGACGCAAACTTGCATTGGCTTCTTGGATAGCTTTATATGCCGCATTTGCAAGATGGTTTGCTGATTGTTGGATAAAACCTATCTCATCTGTTGCACAGTTTGTGATTTTTTTGGAAAAGTCGTTAGACGAAACGATAATATCTATCTCTTTTTTAAATCTGTCAATGCGTTTTGTCAAGCTGTTTGCGATGTAAAAACTGATACCAACCACCAGAAGAATGGTAAAAATACTAAAAGAAATTCCAAAAATCATACTTTTAAAAGCTTGCTCTCTTAGCTCTTTGATGTTTTTTTGAAGCGTTTTAGAAATCTCATCCTCTACTTTTTTAAGCGAATCTATCTTGGATGTTATCGTACTAAACCAATAGAGTGCATCTGCACCAAATCCACCATCCTGCTTTGAGAGTGCTATTTTGCGCATCTTTTCAACCTCTTCAACTGCTGGAACACCCATGGTTTGTGTATAAAAAGATTTAAGTTCCTGCGGAGCTAAAAAGAGAAACTTATTCATGAATGTATTTTGCTCACTCAAAAGAGCGATAAACTTCTCATAAAACCCTTCTGCAAAATTATCTCTTGAAAATGTCGAGGAGAGAACCGCTCGCTCTAACCCTGCTCTTTCTTTGGAGGAAAGGAAGTTTACAAATGCGTTAATGAGGTTGTTTATCTGCGCATTTTTGCTAATCTTTACCACTTCTTCTATAGATACAATAAAGTCGCTATTTACCGCCGTATAATAGCTGACAGGTATATCAAGAGCAACGCTAAGGGATGAAACACCACCTCTAATCTCTTGAAGCTTTTGCATGTTTTGCATCGCTTTTGCTATCTTCTCTTGAAATTCTGGCGTGTAACTCTTTATATCCATTGTTGCATGATACGCTTGAAGCTCCGCAAACGCCGCATCACTATCTTTGCGAATCACTTGAAGCTGTGTTCCAAAACTTTGCCCTTTTGAGCTTATAAACCCAGCGGAAGAACCACGCTCTTTTTGAAGATTATGGACAAGCACACTGCTCTTTTGCGTATAACCGACTATCTCCTCGATGTACCCTAAAGTCTCAACTTCTTTGTAACTTTCATAACTTCCTTTTCCGAATGAAAAGAGTATAACGACAATGGGTATAACGGACATTAAAACCATTTTCAACTTGATTGACAGATTATGAAACATCTTTAGCTCCTCTATTTTTCTGATTTGTTTGCACTCTCATTTTAGGACACCCCTAAACTCCCTTTGGAGCGATAGAGGGTTCATCTATGTAAAAACCTTGCGCATAGTCCACCCCCACTCTTCTGACAACATCCATGATAACGCTTGAGTGGACATACTCTGCCACGGTTTGAATCCCAAGTTTTTTTGCAAAATCAACGATGGTTTCCACAACTATAAGAGCATTTTTGTCTATATCAATGTTTTGGATAAGCGAACCGTCTATCTTAATGATATCAACATTTACCCTTGTCAAATAGCTAAAGTTTGAGTAACCGCTTCCAAAATCATCTATAGCGATTTTTGCACCATATCTCTTTGCTTCAAAGATAAAACGGTCAACTTTTTTATAGTCAACTATAGCATCAGATTCCAAAAGCTCAAAAATCACTCTGCGTGAAGCCTTTGAACTTTTAAGTTTTTCCAATATAAAGTGAAAAATCTCATGGCTCATAATATCTTCTATCGCCAGATTGATGCTAAACTCATACTCGCTCTCTTCAAATGCCTCAAATGACTTTTCGATGATTGTTTTTGTAATAATACTATAGACTTTTATCTTTTTTGCTATAGGAATAAAGAGCGTCGGAGAGAGGATTTTTCCATGACTATCCACAAGTCTTGCCAAACACTCATACTTTTTTATTTCAAATGTTTTTGAGTCAACTATCGCCTGAAAATATGGCACAAGAGAGAGTTTTCCGACAGCTTCCCGTACTACACCAGAGAGTTTTATATTTCTCTCATAACTGTTTTCAAAGTTCATTCTATCTTCATAAATCCAGTATTTTGCCCCTTTTTCTTTGGCATATTTTAGTGCCATGGAGACGTTGGAAAAGATATTTTTGTTCTCTTTATTGATAGAAGATGCCATAGTCAAATCAACATAGATGCTGATGTCTTGATAATTTACAACAACATTTTTTATCTTCAAAGAGAGTGCATCAAGTATATCTTTGAGTTCATAAAATCCCATCTCTTTGTCGATGATATAGGCAAATTCATCTCCAGAAAGTTTATATATACTCTGTTTGGAGATTTGTTCTTGCAGATATTTTGCAACTTGTTCAAGCACAAAATCACCGACGATATAGCCATAAAAATTATTTATCATTTGAAAATTGTCAATATTAAAGATAACAAGTGCGAACTGCTTTAGCTCTTGAAGGTCACTTCTTAGTTTGTAAAGATTTGGAAGATTGGTAAGATGGTCTGTGAAGTATCGGCTCAGTAGCTTGTTTCTATATTCGTTCAGGCTCAAATCTTTTTTTATACTTTGAAGATAAAGCTCTTGGAGTACCTCGCTCTGGATATTTTGCGTATCCACTTCTCTGTTTATGCCGTATAAAGTCAGCTCTGTTTTTGTTTTTTCGTCATGCTTTAGAAGTATGATTTTTGCTTTTGGAAATATCTTGTAAACTTCATCTTTGAGCGTCTGAACCAAAACTGTATCGTGTAAAAAAGAGGTTATATGTACAAGTAAACACTCCTGCTTGAAGTCACGCAGACGCTCTAAAGCCCCTCGTATCTCATTATGTGAAGTAAGTGTAAAACTCTCTATCTCCAATATTTCGCTTTCAAAATTCACATTTCATCCAAAAATATAGTATGCGTTATTCTATCCAAAGAGTGCCTCAGAAAAACCTTAAAGTAAATTTTAACCACACTTTTACTATACTCCCAACCAAACTACTTTTCAAAGGATGGGATTGAAATCTTTTCAGAACTTGCTTCTTTTACAAAATCTCTATCGGCTCAAAGCTGTTGGTTTTGAGTATAGCGACCCATTTTTGGTAAATCAGATAAGTTCCAACGAAAGACCATCCACCCTCGCTACACTGGCAAAAAGTATAGCTACATGCCACTTGTGTGACCTTAGCAAATCAAGAAAGCAAAGTATGGGCGGTTTTGGCAATGAAAACGCTGACATCATGTTTGTCGATTATGTTGTCTCTTTAAGCGAAGATGACACAAACTCTTATTATTGTGCGAGAAGCGGCGAGATTTTGACTAAAATGATTGAAAATGTCCTTGGTCTCAAAACAGAAGATGTTTACTTTACCCATGCTATCAAATGCAAACCGCTAAGCTCCAACATGCCATCAACATCAGAGTGGGACTCATGTAAAGAGTATCTTTTTACCCAGATAGAATTTGTCAAGCCTAAAGTGGTTGTTACTTTAGGTAAAGAGGCATATGCTAAAGTTACCTCTGAAGAGGATAATTTTCAAAGCGTGAGGGGTCATGTGATTGATTGTAAAAATTATAAGCTTGTTCCAATCTACCATCCCAACCATCTACTTAGAAATCCAGACGATAAAAAGGTCGCAATGCGTGATCTTTTAACAATAAAGAGTTGCTTATGATAAAACTGTTTTTTTTCACCATCTTGCTGTCTGTAGCTCTTTTTGCAAAAAGCTCTCAGCCTTCCAACATCCCTCTTCCAGAGGTAAGCGTACTAAACTTAGACCCTTACCCTTGTGATGCAAAATGTCTGCAAAACTACCTTAAAAAAGGGTTGATTTTCTCCTATCTTGCACACCAAACTGCAGATATACAGGCGCAAATGCTCCAAACAGAGAAGATTTCATCTACCGCTCTTGCGACAAATGAGCCAAAAAGACAAAAAACTGAACAACTCAAAGATGCAACGCAACAAGAGCAGAACATACAAAAAAAGGCTTACTCATCTACCAAAATCCGCATTGCCTTGCTACTGCCACACAAAGCCATAGGAAGATACACTGTTTCTACTACCAACGCCTCTTTTGCCTACCTTATGTCACGTGGTTCTCCATTTGAGCTCAAAACATATAAGATTGAAAACCAAAACTATGAAGAGATTCAAAAAGCACTCAGAAATATAGAAGCAGACGGTTTTAAATATGTTATCGCCCCCCTAACACAAGTTGGCGAAAAGATTATCACTCAAATTAACCCAGAACTTTTTATATACTTTCCAACAATCAACAAAAAAGATACACAAACATCCTCATCTTATCTTTACTATGGTGCAATAGACTACCGTGCACAAATCGACACACTCTTGCAAGAGGCGCACTCTCCACTTGTTATCTTCTGTGATGAATCAGAAGTAGGACGCCAACTTTGTACATATGAAGAGTCTGCATATGCACAAACCAAAGGTTCAGGTGTTACAAAATATGTTGTTACGCAGCAAATGACAAATCTGGAAAAACAGATAAAAGACAACCCAAAACTAAGGGGAGGTTCTGTTTTTCTCAACACTCCTGTAGTCAAAAGCGGTATGATTATGTCTCAACTTACTCTTTATGATACAAGTGTTGCAAATATTCTCTCTGCACAAGCGAACTACAACCCGCTCCTGCTCTCTATGACGCAGTACCGAGATAGAAAAGATATGATTATCGCAAACTCCATTACACACAACGACGAGCTTCTTATTGAGACAAACTCTGTTATGGAAAACGATATCGCTTACGACTGGATTAACTACACAACCACGGTAGGTATAGACTATTTCGCCTATGCCATAAGCGGCGAACAGCGCATGTACAACATCGCTCTAAAAGATAATCAGATGGTTTATCCTATAGTACTTCTAAAGCCTGAAACATCACGTTTTGTTCCATACCGTTAAAAAAGCGATTCTATCAATCTCTTTATATCTGGTGTAATTTTCTGAGGCTTTCCCTCGAAAGTTACATAAGCGAGCATGATACGCAACTCAAATATCATCTTTTGCTCTTTAAAAATCCTCTGAACCAACAAAAATGAAGCTCCCTTTACCTCCAAAAGCTCATTCACAACTTCTAGCGTATCTCCAAGTTTAGCACTCAAGATAAAATCTGCCTCAATCTTTCTAGCAACAAACTGCCCACCCCCAAATACAGGAGACAACCCATGCCGAAAAAAAACCTCACTCCTCGCACGCTCACAAAAGTTGAGATAATTGGAATGATAAACTATCCCACCCGCATCGGTATCTTCGTAATAGACTCTTATTTTCACCTTTAAATCCCTATTTTTATGGCTTTAGAACTTCTCAACCTGAGTGTGAAGAAAATATATGTCTTAGATTATACAATTTTTCTTATAGCACTTGCGCATAAAAGCATAAAGTATTAACGAAACTTTATCGTTCTTTTTGTATAATCCTTTTTTTAGGCAATAAGAGCATCTTTTAAATTTTGCAAGAAGCTTTATCAAATTTTTAGTAAAAGAGAACTATATGTTAGAGTATCAAACCATAAAAAATTGGCTGTTCAAGCTTGAACCAGAGAGTGCGCATATGCTTGCGGAGTGCGTGCTAAGAGTTCCAAATATCTGCCCCATACCATTCAACCCTTTTTTAGAATCCCATTTTGTTACCAACCCAGTGCTTAAACAAGAGCTTTTTGGACGTACTTTTTTCAACCCTATCGGGCTTGGTGCTGGATTTGACAAAAATGCGACGATGATTCGTGGTATGCAGATACTTGGATTTGGTTTTACGGAGATTGGCACGGTTACGCCAAAGCCACAGGCGGGCAACCCAAAACCTCGTATGTTTCGCCACATTGAGGAGCAGAGCATCCAAAATGCGATGGGATTTAACAACGACGGTCTCTTAATCGTCCAAAAGAGACTCAAAGAGCGTTTTCCTTTTACCACGCCTATCGGGATAAATATCGGCAAGAACAAAGTGACACCAGAGAGTGAAGCCATCAACGACTACACAACTCTTATCAAAGCACTTCACACACTTGGCGACTACCTTGTTATCAACATCTCATCCCCTAACACACCAGGTTTGAGAGATTTGCAAAATGAGGAGTTTATCACAAGACTTTTTGAAGAGGCAAAAGCGATAACCACAAAACCGATTTTACTAAAAATCGCACCTGACATGAGCGTGGAAGATGCAGTTGCGCTTACATCTTTAGCGGTTGCAAAAGGGGCGGATGGTATCATTGCTACCAACACAACCATTGACTATTCACTTGTTAAAAACCCAAAAAGTATTGGCGGTTTGAGCGGTGCGGTGCTTAAAGAGAAGAGTTTTACCATCTTTGAAGCGATTGCAAAAGAGCTTTTTGGCAAAACAGTGCTTATTTCTGTCGGTGGTATCGACTCTGCTGCCGAGGTTTACAGACGCATAAAAGCTGGAGCTTCACTTGTAGAGATTTACAGCGGACTTATCTTTGGCGGTCCAGATATGATCAAAAACATCAACCTAGAGCTTACAGAGCTTATAAAGGCTGATGGATACGCAAATATCACAGAGGCGATAGGCGCAGATAGAAAATAACATGAAAATTTTCTTAGCACTTACACTCATTATAGGAACACTTATGGCATCATCACTACCAAAATACGAAACAAAAACCCTTGAAAATGGGCTGCAAATCGTTGTTATACCGATTCAAAACGGAACTGGCGTTATCAGTACGGACATCTTTTACAAGGTTGGAAGCAGAAACGAGGTGATGGGCAAAACTGGCATCGCACATATGCTAGAACACATGAACTTCAAATCTACAAAAAACCTTGACGCTGGCGAGTTCGACAAAGAGGTCAAGAGCATAGGCGGTGTCAACAACGCATCTACAAGCTTTGACTACACGCACTACTACATCAAGTCAAGCACGCAAAATCTCGATAAATCACTTGAACTATATGCAGAACTTATGCAAAATCTCAAACTAAAAGATAAAGAGTTCCAGCCTGAGCGTGATGTAGTGGCAGAAGAGAGACGCTGGAGAACAGAAAACTCACCCATGGGTTACCTCTACTTTGCACTCTTTAACAACGCTTACGTCTATCATCCATACCACTGGACACCCATAGGCTTTATGAACGACATAAAAACGTGGACGATTGATGATATAAAAGATTTTCACAAAACATACTATCAACCGACAAATGCTATTCTGATGGTTACGGGAGATGTAGAGCCTGAAGAAGTTTTCAAAAAAGCAAAAAAGAAGTTTTCTCACATCAAAAACAGTGGGAAAATCCCAGAATTAAAGTTCGTAGAACCTGAACAAGAGGGAGCAAAAAGAGTTACTATCCATAAAGAGAGTGAAGTTGAAATGCTCGCAATAGCGTTTCATATACCAAACTTTCAACACGAAGACCAAATCGTACTCAACATGATTTCAGAGATTCTATTTTCTGGAAAAAGTTCACGACTTTATCAAGAGCTTATCGAGAAAAAACGCCTAGTCAACAACGTTTATGCCTACAATATGGAAAACATAGACCCAGGACTTTTTATCTTTTTGGCAACTTGTAACCCAGACGTTAAAGCCGAAGATGTGGAAAAAGAGCTAGTTAAGCAGATAGAGCTTTTAAAGAAGAAAAAAGTAGATGCAAAAGAGATAGAAAAGGTCAAAATCAACACAAAAGCGGAGTTTATCTACTCGTTAGAGAGTTCAACGTCGGTTGCAAATCTTTTTGGAAGCTACCTTGTCAGAGGCGATTTGACACCGCTTCTAACTTATGAAGAAAATATAGAAAAAATAACACAAGAGCGAGTTTTAGAAGTTGCGCAAAAGTACTTCAATTTTGACAAATCAACAACACTTATTTTAAAAAAAGGAACGAAATGAATATCGTAACTGGTTCTACAACCGCCCTCATTACACCATTTAAAGATGGAAAACTAGATGAGCAAACTTACGCAAAACTTATTCAAAGACAGATAGACAATGGCATTGATGCCGTCTGCCCAGTAGGAACAACTGGAGAGAGTGCGACACTTACTTATGCTGAAGACAAAAGATGTATTGAGATAGCAGTAGAGGTATGCCGTGGCACAAAAACGAAAGTTTTGGCAGGTGCAGGAAGCAATGCAACAGCAGAAGCCATAGAAGCGGCAAAAACAGCGCAAAATTGTGGTGTTGATGCCATATTTTCTGTAGCACCTTACTATGTAAAACCATCTCAAGAGGGACTTTACCAACACTACAAAGCAATCGCCGAGTCAGTTCCTGAGATGCCATTCATGCTCTACAACGTCCCAGGACGCACAGTTGTTGACATAAGTGCAGACACAGTTATAAGACTTTTTGATGATGTCAAAAACATATACGGCATCAAAGAGGCGACAGGGAGCTTAGAGCGCACCATAGAGCTTCTCTCTCGCAGACCTGAACTTAAAGTCTTTAGCGGCGATGATGCTATCGACTACCCGATTCTTGCAAATGGTGGAGCGGGAATTACTTCCGTTACTTCAAACCTCTTACCTGACTTAAAAAGTGAGCTAGTACGCAAAGCCTTAAACGGTGATTTTGCAGGAGCAAAAGCACTCAACGATATGCTTTTTCCTATAAACAAAGCTCTTTTTTTAGAATCAAATCCTATCATGATAAAAGCTGCAATGTATGTAGCGGGGTTAATCGATACACTGGAGTACAGACTTCCTCTTGTTGCTCCGAGTGTTGAAAATTTGAAAAAGCTTGAGAGCGTTATGAAAAACTATGAAATAAAAGGACTTTAATATGAGTGAAAAAAGCATGCAGGGAAAAACTCTTTTTATAAGCGGCGGAACACGTGGAATCGGCAAAGCAATCGTCTATGCGTTTGCCGCTAAAGGGTGTGATGTGGCTTTTACATACGCAACAAAAGCAGACGCAGCAATCGAAATAATTGCAGATGTTGAAGCGAGATACGGTGTAAAAGCAAGGGCTTACAAACTAGATATTCTTGAGCCAGAAACATATAAAGATGTTTATGCAGAGTTCGACAACGATTTTGAGAGACTTGACTTTTTTATCTCAAATGCCATTATTTCTGGGCGTGCAGTTGTGGGAGGATTTGGTCCGTTTATGAGACTAAAGCCAAAAGGGCTAAACAATATCTACACAGCAACGGTTGACGCATTTGTTGTTGGCGCACAAGAAGCCGCAAAGAGAATGGAAAAAACAGGCGGCGGAAGCATCATCAGTATGAGTTCGACTGGCAACCTCGTTTATACTCCAAACTATGCAGGTCATGGCACAAACAAAGCGGCGGTTGAAGCGATGGTTCGTTATGCAGCAGCAGAGCTTGGCGAAAAAAACATAAGAGTAAATGCGGTAAGCGGCGGACCTATCGACACAGACGCACTCAAAGCATTTCCAAACTATGAAGAGGTAAAAAGCGAAGTTGTAAAACGCTCCCCACTCTCTCGGATGGGAGAAGCTGAGGATTTGACAGGAGCATGTCTTTTCTTGTGCGGCAATGAGTCTTCATGGCTTACAGGGCAGACTATAGTTGTTGACGGCGGCACTACATTTCAATAATTTCTTAACTAAATATTTTTCAATTTTTTTGAAAAATATTTACCCACATAATGCTATCATCCACCTCATGAAAAATATAGAAAAACTAACCGAACCACTCAATCTTATCTACTATGAGTATGATAAAGAGACAAACTCATTTTTACTTGACCAAAACTACTCTAACGAGCATATTTTTGAAGAGCTTATCAAGATAACCTATATCTTAAGCAAACAAAACATCAACTTTTATGTAGATGAAAACAAATCTTTAGTACTCAACAGCAAAGATACACTCTTTGCAAAAGCCAAAAGAATCACAGGTTCGGTTGTACAAAATTTCAAAAATAACTCACTTCCCATTTACATACTCAATGACAAAAAGGTCAAATGGGCAAAAAATCTGCCAGTTATCAAGATAGAGACTATCAAATGCGATATTGATTTTTCCTCCTATGATGCACTTATTTTTACCTCAAAAAGTGCCATCTACTCGCTTGATTCCTACAACCATAAGTGGAAGAAAAAACCACTCTATGTCATCGCACCACAAACCGCCAAAGCAGCGAGCAATCTGGGCGGAAAAATAAAGTTTGTTAGTAAAGAAAAGCATGGAAATGAGTTTGCCAAAGAGCTTGTCCAACTACTCAAAAACAAAAAAGTACTCTATATCAGAGGCTCAAAAATAGTATCTAATCTAGTAGAAGAGCTAAATGCCAATGATGTGATTTGTGATGAAGCCATTGTTTATCAGACCGTGTGCGTAGAGTTTAAAAAGAAGATTGTTTTGCCAAAAAAGTCAGCCATCATCTTCTCCTCCCCATCAACCATAGAGTGTTTTTTGAAAAATGCAATTTGGGATGAGAGCTACATCGCTATATCTATCGGACATACCACAAAGAAGTATTTTCCTCCATATATCACACCAATCATTGCAGAGACAACATCGTTTGACTCATGTGTGAAAAAAGCCATAGAGCTTATTAACAATAGCTCTGTATAATATTTACAAATATATCATACTCAAGGAACAGCTATGAAAAAGATAAAAAAAGCAGTTTTAGCACTCACTCTACTCTCTTACCCTCTGCTAGCAGAGCCGACGCTTCCGCCACCAGTACAAGATGTTGTAAAAATGGAGAAGTTAGCAGGTCCAGCAGGTCCTTTTACGGTAAAAGAGAACTTTCCAAAAGATTACTTTTTGATGCCAAAAAATCTTCCTTATCTTGTTGGTATGACGCTTTATGATAACTCAAGTGCAAATTTAAAGCTTTCAAAAGAGCAGATTAGTGCGATACTAAAGATAAAAGAGGAGCTTATGAGCAAGGCGGTGGATAAAGCTCTTGTTATCAAAAAACTTGAGCTTGATATGATGCAACAGATCTCTTTTAAGCACAAAGGTCCAAAAGCAGCAGATTTTTATCCAAAAGTGGATGAGATAGCAAAACTAAGAGCGGAACTTACAAAGATTCATTTAGATTGCATAGAAAAAGTAAAAGCTGTTTTAACTCCAGAACAGTTTGAAGAGATGCTTGACTATGGGGTTGTAAATATGTTTTAGTCCATAAGTTCCCCGTTGCGGGAGAGCTTATGTTACTGCACGACGATAGACTCTTTTGCCCCGATGTAAGCTTTCGTCGCCTCTTCGGATGTAATGCCAAGTTTTTGAGCGATTTGAGGATTGATAACATAGCTTATCCATGTAGTTGTTATCTCATCTCCCTTTTGCAGTTTAGGCACTTTATATGTTACAGTTTTAGAACTCATCGCTTTTAAGTTTTGGTTGAGAAGATAATCTTTTGCTGTATGCGGCATAGCAGGTTTGCCCTCGCCGTCTTTAAAGACAATGATAAATGTTGCCTCTTTATCCTCTTGTGGACTCTCTTTAAAGTTGCTCCAAATAACTTCTCCTTTTCTTGTAACAACTGTTTTTGCAAACTTTAGGCGCATTGGATGTGTGATGATTGCGTGTCCCATTTTGTTGACGATGGTAAGTTCAATCGTATCATTTTTATGGGTAAGTTCGAGTTTTACTGTTTTTTTGACCATATCATCCGAGCGGATACCAAGAAAGTTATGCGTTGCATACTCATCTCTTCCTTTTTTGTTGAACTTCTCATTTCCACCAGAAGCACGTGGCATATGGCACCCTATACAGTCACTTGTTTTGTCGTACTGATTTTTTGTATTGCAGACCTCAAAACCGTGTTCGTTCTCTTTGTGAGAGTGACAACCCATACACACTTCACTGTTTTTGTAAATCTCATTACTCTCTGCATGATGCTTGTCGCTTGAGTCTGGGTTTTTAAGGTTTCCAAACATTGTAGGTTTGTCATCGCCAGATGCACTTGAAAAGTTAATATTGTAAGCTTTTGCATGATGCACTTTACTGATTTGATGACAGTAAAAGCAAGATACGCCATCACTCTGTCTTACATCCGCAGGGTCTGGCTGTTCTTCTCCACGAATCATTGCTGAGAGATTTTTAGTAGAGGGCATGTGACACAAAGCACAAGAGTAATTTGACGGAGTAGAAATCTCTTTTACTTTTTTATGTATCTCATCTCCAAAGATGGATGATTTATGGTGCATAGATTTTGCATGCTCTGCATAGATGTCTTCATGACACTCCTTACACGATTTGCTATCCAAATATTTTGCTTCAGATGCTACAAATAAAAATAGCAACAGTAGAATAACCC
>JAOTSA010000051.1 GCA_030247515.1 Sulfurimonas sp.
GAATTAAACATTTAAAATTAATAGGAGTTATGAATGAGATGGTTGACGTTGTTGGTTTTGGGAGTAACATTTAGTTTTGGGGCAGTAGATATTAACAAAGCAAATAAAGCGGAGCTTATGACGCTTAATGGTATCGGAGAGGCAAAAGCAACTGCTATTTTGGAGTATAGAAAGAAGCATAACTGCTTTGCTAAAGTGGATGAGATTAAAGAGGTAAATGGGCTTGGAGAGAAATTTTTAGAAAAAAATCGCTCCAATATGGCAGCAAGTGGCTGTAAAAAATAGGTATTAGCGGAGATGCTCCTTTAAAAAACACCCCACGCCATAAGGTTTTTTGGAGTAGAAATTTTTGCCATGCTCTACCAAAAGAGCATGGAACTCCTGATAGACTTTTAGAAGCTCATCCTCATTGCTTACGCACTCTTTTAGTGAACTCTCCATAAGCATTTTAACTTCACTATAGCTACTTTTTTGCTCTATAATCCCAAGTTCAAGCAAGATGCGTTTTGTGTAAGCATCAACTTTAAACTCTCTTTGGTTGTAGCCATATAAAAGCATAGAATCAGCCGTTTCTTCCCCGATACCAACAACATCCAAAAGTGCCTCTCGTCTTGGAACTTTGCCGGCAAGTGCATTATAAAGTTTGATAAACTCTAAAATATATCTTGCTTTTTGGTTAAAGTATCCTGATGGTCGTATCGCCTCTTTGAGTTTGTCACACTCCATAGATACGATTGCGGTGGCACTTAGAGCATTTTTTGCATACAAGTTTTCCAAAGATTTTACCACAGAAGTAAATGTCGTATTTTGTGTCAAAATAGAGCCTATGCAAACTTCAAATATTTCGTTCTCACTCCGTGGAAAGTTATAGTCAGCTTTATGATATCCATATCCAGTTATAGGCCACCACCCTTGAGGTCCGTATGTTTTGTAGAGTATTTTATAGAGAGCATATATGGTGTTCATAGATAAGAAAGTGCCTTGACACCGATAAAGATAATGCCCAAAAAGAGCAAAGAGGAGATAAAAACAAGAGCAGTAACAATTTTTGGTTTACACTCATAGAGTGATGCAAAATTGACATTGGCAATGGCAAGAGGAACTAAAATCTCTATAAATATAATCCCTTTTATCATGGAATCAAGCGTGACAAACGAGAGAATTATAAATGCGACAGCGGGTAAAAAAAGAAACTTTACACCCATAACCCATAGTGTGAGCGTCTTGCTAATCTCGCTTATTTTTGTGCCGTAAAGATAGATGCCAAACAAAAGAAGCTGCATAACAATGGAAGCGTAAGCCCCCATCATAAGTGTTTTCATTATCTCATCACTTGGCTTATATCCATAAACACTAAGCGCAATCGCCACCATCGCCGCCCAGAGAATCGGAAGTTTGATGATGTTTTTAAGTGATGTTTTTACATCAAAATTTCCTCTTGAGTAGTAGTAAACACCGACGGTATAGACTATAAAGACATTCATAAGATTGATAACGGTTGTGTATGGAATCGACTCTTCTCCAAATATGGCGATATTAAGAGGAATGCCGAGGTTTCCTGTATTGCCTATGATGGCGGCGACTGTTGCGATGGAGTACTCTTTTTGGTCTTGAAACAACTTCTTTGCAAAGAGTGCCGCAAGCAGCAAAACCAAAAGAGTGATAAAAAGATAGATGGATGGAGCAATGAGGAGTGTTACATCCACGGGACGGATAAGAAGTCCCCAAAATGTGAGGAAAACCTGTAAAAAATAGACATTGATAAGCGTGATAGTTTTGTCATCAATCTTCTCTTTGAAGCTCATTTTTGCGACAAAACCGACGACTATAAAGATGTAAATTGCCAGAATGGAAAATAGTATTGAACTCATTGGTGGATTATAGCAAATTGAGTATAATTTCATACCAAAAAAGGGGTATAGATATGCAAGCAACAGAAGATATTAAAAAAATTATAGAAGAAAATCCTGCGGTAATGCTCTACTTTTCAGCCCCAACATGCAACGTTTGCCATGCACTCAAACCTAAACTTTTAGAAGCGATTGAGAGTAACTTTGAGCAGTTTAAGATAGTTAGTATCGATACCTCTGTAGAACAAGAAGTTGCGGCTCATTTTAGCGTTTTTGCCATTCCTACTGTTTTGGTTTTTTTAGATGGACGGGAATTTTTGAGAAAATCCCGTCACATGAGTGTGGATGAGGTTGTGCGAGATATAGAGCGTCCTTACTTAGTGATGATGAGTTAATAACTATCTCATAAAAGCAATAAGTGACGCAGTAACCGCAACATTGAGCGATTCTACACCTCTGTTCATGGGAATGGCGATGGAATCGTTACAAAGTCTTTCAATCTCTTTTGAAACGCCATCGCTCTCATTTCCAAGCACAAAGATTGATTTGTCGCTTTTTTGTACATCATAGATACTCTCTTTTGCATGAGAAGAGAGCAGATAGATTTTTGTGTTACTTAGCTCCCTTAAAATAGTATCAAGCGTATCGCAGTAGTAGATAGGAACTCTAAAAAGCGTTCCTGCACTCGCTTTTATCACAAGCGGAGAGATTTTTGCACTGTTTTTTTTAGGAAGAATGATACCATCAACGTAACCCGCCGCACATGAACGGATAATCATGCCGAGATTTTGAGGATTTTGAATACCGTCAAGTGCGAGAAGTTTAAAGCTTTTGAGGTTTTTTATCTCATTGGCACTTTGGTAAGAGGAAGCAATTATATCGACCGCCACGCCTTGATCCTGTTTTGCATTTTTGCTGATTCTGCTAAGTGCTGCTTTATCATGATAAGCCACCTCGATTCCTCTTTGTTTTGCAAGATGAAGAATCGTCTCAATCACACCCTCAGGCTTATTTGAGTTTGCCATATGTACCTTATGTATCTCAATATTCCTTTCTTGCAAAACCTCCACGACAACATTTCTGCCGTAAAGTGTTATGATTTTTTCAAAATATGCTTTTTTCTTTTTGTACTCTTGTGAATCTTCCAAAAATGAATCCTCTTTTTTAGCACTATTTTACACTATTTTTTCTATTCCATAAAAAGATTCTGCTATACTCTAAACAAAAAAGAGGAGAGATTATGGATAACAGAATAGAAGAGATAGCCATGCAGATAAAAACTCTTGAAGATGAACTTATGCAAGAACTTAGAAAAAAGCAGGATGAATTTTTCTATACGCTTGAAGATAAAAAAGTAAAATTTCAAGAGAACGTCATAAAAGAGGGGAGAAGCAAAATAGTAAGTTCTATCAGATATCTCTCCTCTTTCCCCATATCAGCAGTTTTTACTATCCCTTTTATCTGGTCCATGATGCTACCCGCTCTTCTTGTGGATATCTTTGTAACCATCTATCAGACGGTCTGTTTTCCTATATATAAAATTCCAAAAGTTAAAAGAAGCGATTATGTTGTCATGGATAGATATAACCTTTTTTATCTTGACAGAGTTGAGAAGATAAACTGTTGGTATTGTGAGTATTTTAACGGTGTTATTGCTTACACCAGAGAGATAGCTGCCAGAACAGAGCAGTTTTGGTGTCCCATCAAACACTCAAGAACGCAAAAAGAGAAGCACTCAAGATATGAGAAGTTTTTTGATTTTGGCGATTATAAAACATATAGAGAAGAGCTTGAAAAAAGAAGAGCTGATTTTAAAGATTTACAAGAGCAAAGCAAAGAAATTATCTAATTTCATAGATAATTTCAGTTTTCAAACCTCTTTTAAGAATCTCTTTAACATAAAGCGTCTCTATCTCCATGCGCATAAACTCTTCTAACGAATTTATATTATTCAGAGCCACAGCCTTCAAAACTAAACCTCTATACGCCTTTGCCCAATGGCTTACAACTTTGCCCTCTTTTAAGAATTTAAGTGTAGTGTGTGGCTTTTTTATCTCATAAAAATTTTCATAGTATCCAGCACGCAAATCCAAAATCTCAGAGCTTGAAAGATAAAGGTCAAGTTGATAGGAAAATCTCTCTTTATAAAACTTATCTGGCGCATATCTGCCGATACTGTTTCCTTGCTTCACTTTATAGTTGGCAATTGTATCGCCTCCAAGCAAAGGTCCATAGAGATTTGAAAATATTATGGTATTTGATTTTAGATACTCTTGAGTCTTTATGCTCAATGAGCCAAAATCAAGATAATCATACGCTACGCCATCATAACGCTCAATAGCACACATAAGAGGCGAACTAAAAATATCAGCGATGTAGGGTTCACAATCATTCTCTTTTTTAAGACCAAAAAGCTCTTTTATTTTTTGCATATCGTCGCTTCGCACGATAGAATTGTATTCGTTTAAAATAATATCTCTTGAACCATGAGAACCAAATAGCTCTTTTTTCTCTTTATTGCCACCACTTTTTTTATTTTCAGCAGGAGAAAACAGTATTTTTAACATTAAAAAGCCTTTTAAAAACCCAAAATTTACTCAAATCGTACCCTTTTTTACATAAATAGTAAAATATTTTAAATCTTGTGGCAAAACACTTGACATTGAAAAAAGATTGCACTATAATTCTGGCTCAAATTCAACGCCGGCATAGCTCAGTTGGCTAGAGCAGCTGATTTGTAATCAGCAGGCCCGGGGTTCAAATCCTCGTGCCGGCACCATTGAATGAGAGAATATTAGAAACAGTGTTAGACCAGATAAAAACATAATAAGTTATGGTGAGTTAGTCAAGTGGCCAACGACGGCGGACTGTAAATCCGCTCCCTCCGGGTTCGGTGGTTCGAATCCACCACTCACCACCACTCAATGGCACATGCGGGCGTAGCTCAGTTGGCTAGAGCGTCAGCCTTCCAAGCTGAGGGTCGAGGGTTCGAGTCCCTTCACCCGCTCCATTGAGACTCTGGAAGCTGAAGTACAATTTCAACCTACTTCATAAATCTATTGACAGTGACAATAGAGACTATACAGCTATCTACACACAACTAATATACAATTAATTTAAAAAATTATGCAATTATTGCTTTTGATTTTTACTAAAACTTTCACTTTGCTCTCGTGGCTCAGGGGTAGAGCACTTCCTTGGTAAGGAAGAGGTCGGCGGTTCAAATCCGCTCGTGAGCTCCATTTAGTAAAGTGCAGGTAAAGTTTAAGCAATAATTGAATAATTTTTGGGTATATTTCCATTTCTATTCACAAATTAAGTCGGAGGACACTATGGCAAAAGAAAAATTTGCGCGTAATAAACCACACTGTAACATTGGTACTATCGGTCACGTTGACCATGGTAAAACTACATTAACAGCGGCAATTACGGCAGTATTGGCAGTAACAAACGGTGCAAAAATGATGGATTACGATCAGATCGACAATGCTCCAGAAGAGCGTGAGCGTGGTATCACAATTGCTACATCACACGTAGAGTATGAAACAAATAACCGTCACTATGCACACGTCGACTGTCCAGGTCACGCGGATTATGTTAAAAACATGATTACTGGTGCTGCACAAATGGACGGTGCTATCTTGGTTGTCTCAGCAGCTGATGGTCCGATGCCACAAACACGTGAGCATATTCTTCTTTCTAAGCAAGTAGGTGTACCTTACATCGTTGTTTTCATGAATAAAGAAGATATGGTTGATGATGAAGAACTATTAGAGCTAGTTGAAATGGAAATCCGTGAACTACTTGACATGTATGACTTCCCAGGTGACGATACTCCAATCGTTGCAGGTTCAGCAAAAGAAGCACTAGAAGAAGCAAAAACTGGTACACTTGGTGTATGGTCAGCAAAAATTCAAAAGCTTATGGCTGCAGTAGATGAGTATATCCCTCAACCAGTTCGTGAAGTTGACAGAGATTTCCTAATGCCAGTTGAAGACGTTTTCTCAATCTCTGGTCGTGGAACAGTTGTTACTGGTCGTATCGAGCGTGGTGTTGTTAAGATTGGTGATACAATCGAAATCGTTGGTATCCGTGATACACAAACAACTACTGTAACTGGTATTGAAATGTTCCGTAAAGAGATGGATCAAGGTCTTGCAGGAGATAACTGTGGTCTTTTACTACGTGGTATCACTAAAGATGGTGTTGAACGTGGTCAAGTTTTATGTAAACCTAAATCTATTACTCCACATACTAAATTCTCGGCTGAGATTTATGTACTAAGTAAAGAAGAAGGTGGACGTCATACTCCATTCTTTAGTAACTATCGCCCACAATTCTACGTTCGTACAACAGACGTAACAGGTGCAATCACACTACCAGAAGGTACTGAGATGGTTATGCCAGGTGATAACGTAAGTATTACTGTTGAACTAATTCACCCAATCGCTATGGAAAAAGGTACTAAATTCGCTATCCGTGAGGGTGGAAGAACTGTTGGTGCTGGTGTTGTAGCTGAGATTCTTGCATAATTCGCTTTAGCGATTATGCAAAATCCTTTAAAAGGTTAATAACATGAGAGAAGCAATACATTTAGGATGTGAGAAGTGTACTCGTCGTAACTATCATACAACTAAAAACAAAAAAACACATACTGAAAAATTTTCAGTGAAAAAATATTGTAAGTTTTGTCGTGAGCATACTGTTCACAAAGAGATGAAACTCTAATATAGTTGCAATATAAGCTTAAGTCTTTTGACTTGGCTTTTTTGTTCAAAATAGGCGTGTAGCTCCAACGGTTAGAGCACCGGATTCCAAATCCGGGTGTTGGGGGTTCGAATCCCTCTACGCCTGCCACACATTTATTATTTGTAAAGCTTGAGAGCTTTATATATAATTAATGACTATTAGGAAAGTTAGATGAATTTAAGTACACATGTTAAAAATGCGAGACTAGAATTAAGCAAAGTTATTTTTCCTACTAAAGGTCAAGTAAAACAAGCATATATCTCTGTCATCATAGTTGTGACTGTAATAACTGCTTTTTTAGCACTTGTTGATTTAGTTATGTCGTCAATTGTATCAGCAATTTTAGGATAAAGGGTGTCAATGGAGAAGAAAAAAAATAATCATCAATGGTACTCTATCCAAACATACGGAAATGAGAGAACGGTTCGTTTGGCAATTTTAAATATGATTGAAGAGATGCGATTACAAGACGCTATTACAGATGTTATAGTTCCAACAGAAGATGTTATAGAAGTAAAAGACGGAAAGAAAAAAATAACAGAGAGATCGCTTTATTCAGGGTATGTTTTTGCAAGAATCAATCTTACTACAGAGGTTCAGCATCTAATCCAGACGATTCCAAAAGTCTCTGGATTTATTGGCGAGGGTAATATACCAACACCATTAAGCGAGCATGATATTAATGTTATTTTAGATCGTGTTTCTAATCGTGCGGCACCAAAACCAAGGGTTTTCTTTGATAACGGTGAAACAGTTCGTATTACAGAGGGACCTTTTGCCAACTTTACGGCAACTGTGGATGAGTATGATTTAGAGCATGGAACTCTAAAGCTAAATGTTTCAATTTTTGGAAGAGCAACTCCTGTGGATATTGCTTATACACAAGTTGAAAAAATAATTTAAATTTTACAAAGGAAAAAAAATGGCAAAAAAAATTATGGGCTATATCAAGCTACAAATCGAAGCTGGCAAAGCAACACCTGCTCCTCCAGTAGGTCCTGCACTCGGTCAACGTGGTGTGAATATTATGGAGTTTACAAAAACTTTTAATGAAAGAACAAAAGACAAAATGGGATTCAAAGTTCCTGTTGTAATTACTGTTTATACAGATAAAAGTTTTACGTTTATTGTAAAACAGCCACCAGCAACTGCACTTATTCTGCATGCAGCAGGTCTAAAGGGTGGTTCAAGTAATCCACTTAAAAACAAAGTTGGAAAGCTTACTCGTACTCAAGTAATGGAAATCGTCAATAGAAAAATTGAAGATATGAATACTGACGATAAAGAGGCAGCAGCAAATACTATTGCTGGTTCAGCTCGCTCAATGGGTATTGAAATTATAGACTAGATACCGCTTGAGGGTATTGTACCCAAAAGTCTTATCACCGACCACAGTGATATAAAATTTTGTGGCAGAATTTATAGGAGATTTGAAAATGAGCAAAAGATATAAACAATTAATTGAAAAAATTGATATTACAAAAGCATATGGTGTTGATGAAGCTACAGTGCTTGTAAAAGATTTGGTAAGTGCAAAATTTGACGAAACTGTTGAAGTTGCATTTAACTTAAATGTTGACCCTAGACATGCGGATCAGATGATTCGTGGTGCTATCGTCCTTCCTCACGGTACAGGCAAGACGGTACGTGTTGCTGTTTTTGCAAAAGGCGTAAAAGCGGATGAAGCAAAGGCTGCTGGAGCTGATATCGTTGGAACAGACGATTTAGTACAACAGATAAAAGATGGTATTTTCAACTTTGATATCGTTGTTGCTGCACCAGACTGTATGGGTCTTGTTGGTCAAATTGGTCGTATTCTAGGGCCAAAAGGTATGATGCCTAACCCTAAAACTGGTACTGTAACTCCAGACGTTGCGACTGCTGTTAAAAATGTTAAGGGTGGACAGGTTAATTTCCGTGTTGATAAAAAAGGAAATATCCATGCTGGTATTGGTAAGGCAAGTTTTGAAGCAGATAAAATTGCTGAGAACCTTCTTACATTTGTTAAAGCAATTAACAGACATAAGCCAGCATCTGCAAAGGGTCGCTACATTAAAAACTGCGCTCTTAGCTTAACAATGAGTCCAGCTATTAAACTTGATGTTATGCAATTGGCAGAATTAAAATAATCTAGTAATTTTTAGTGCTTTACTTGTAAGGCACTATCAAGTTACTACTTTGGTAACTGCATTTTATGGACTGAAGATATAGGTGCGAAAGCTTAATATGCTGATTTTTATTGGTGAACCTGTTGAAGTGTTGTCTGGAAAGGAGATATTCTATGACAAAAACACAAAAAGCTGAAATTATTGAAGTACTTTCTAATGAATTTAAGGACGCTCAGGGTGTAATCTTTTGTGATTACAAAGGTTTGAGCGTTTCTAAACTTGAAGCATTAAGAAAAATGGCTCGTGCTAAAGATGCAAAAGTTCAAGTTGTTAAAAATACTTTAGCGACTATCGCATTATCAAAAGCTGAACTTACTGGTGTTACTTTAAAAGACACTAACATCTTAGTATGGGGTGCAGATTCTATTGCTACTTCAAAAATTGCTGCAGATTTTGCAAAAGATAATGATAAATTCGTTATCAAATCTGCTTATATTGATCGTGAGCCTGCTGATGCTGCTAAAGTTGAAGCGTTTGCTAAACTTCCAGGTCGTGAAGAGTTACTTGGTATGCTTGCATCTGTTTGGATGGGACCGATCAGAAACTTTACAATTGGTTTGGACGCATTAAGACAAAAGAGAGAAGAGGCTTAATCGCCTTCAACAATTAAAATGAGCAATCATTAAAAATTTCATAATGGAGAATTATTATGGCAATAACAAAAGAAGATGTATTAGAGTTTATTTCAGCACTTTCTGTATTAGAACTTTCTGAATTAGTAAAAGAGTTTGAAGAAAAATTTGGTGTTTCTGCACAACCAGTTGCTGTAGCTGGTGGCGCTGTAGCTGCTGTAGCTGTTGAAGAGCAAACAGAGTTTAACGTTGTTATCCTTGATGCTGGAGATAAGAAAATCAACGTAATTAAAGTTGTTCGTGCTCTTACAGGTTTAGGTCTAAAAGAAGCTAAAGATGCAACTGAAAACGTACCTTCAACAATCAAAGAAGGCGTTGACAAAGAGACTGCTATGAACGCTAAGAAAGAGCTTGAAGAAGCTGGCGCAAAAGTAGAAGTTAAATAATTTTACTACCTAGACGCAACTTTTGGAAGGAGTTTTTCTTCTGAAAGTTGCGGATTTTTGGGCGCTTTTACGAAGAGATAAGAATCTTTTCGTAAAAGTGCCCTTATGTCGTTTATAAGCACTGTAAAAAAATAGCTCTTACTTTTTGAGCTAAAATCATCTAGGGACGCCTAGATACGATAACTTAATCTTCAGGATTAGGTCTTAATAACAACTCACCGAGGTAGCCAATGTTAAATACTTTATATTCCGGAAATCGTCTTCGTGTGGACTTCTCTAAAACCCCTCAACAAATAGAAGTACCAAATTTACTACAACTACAACAAAGCTCATATAACAAGTTTTTAATGCTTGATGAAAAAGATAGATCACAAAGTGGCGTGGAGACAGTTTTTCAATCAGTTTTTCCAATTCATGATACGCAAAACAGATTAACTGTAGAGTATATTGACAGTGAAGTAGGAAAGCCTAAATATACTGTTAGAGAGTGTATGGAGCGTGGACTTACTTATGCAGTAAGCTTAAGAATGAAAACACGTCTAGTTCTTTGGGACAGAGATGAAAATACAAAAGAGAAACTTGGGGTAAAGGATATCAAAGAACAAAGTATTTTTGTTCGTGATATCCCACTCATGACTGATAGAACTTCATTTATCATCAATGGTGTTGAGAGAGTTGTTGTAAATCAGCTCCATCGTTCTCCAGGTGTTATCTTTAAAGAAGAAGAGTCAACAACATCTGGCAATAAACTTATTTATACTGGTCAGATTATTCCAGACCGTGGTTCTTGGCTCTATTTTGAGTATGATCCAAAAGATATTCTTTATATGAGAATCAACAAGCGTCGTAAAGTTCCTGTAACAATTATGTTCCGTGCGCTTGGGTACTCAAAACAAGATATATTGAAACTGTTTTATCCGATTCAAAAAATCAGTATTGTTGACAATAAATTTTTAATGCCATTTAATCCTCATGACTACTCTTCAAGATTGTCATATGATTTGATTGACAAAGATGGAAAAGTGCTTTTAGCTTCAGGAAAAAGACTCTCTCTTAAAAAAGCGCAAAAATTTATTGAAGATGGTTTAAGTGAAGTTGAGTATCCACTTGAAATTCTTCTTGAGCGTTATTTGGCAAAACCGATTGTTGACCCTGAAACAGGAGAAATTATTTTTGATGCAATGACTCGTATTGATGAGACAAAACTTAAAAAGATGAGTGAAATCGGTATAAAAAGTTTTAGTATTGCAAATGATTTGGCAGAAGGTGTGGATAGCTCTATTATCAATGCGTTTAATGCAGATGCAGATTCATTGAAACTTTTAAAACAGACAGAAGAGATTGAAGATGAAAATGCTCTCTCCGCAATTCGCATCTATAAGGTTATGAGACCTGGCGAGCCTGTGACAAAAGAAGCAGCAAAGGTTTTTGTAAATCAGTTGTTTTTTGATCCAGAAAGATATGATTTGACAAAAGTCGGTCGTATGAAGATGAACCATAAGCTTGGACTTGATATTCCTGATTATGTGACAGTTTTAACTCATGAAGATATTATAGAATCTGTAAAATATGTTATCAAAGTTAAAAACGGTCAAGGTCATATTGATGATAGAGACCACTTGGGGAATCGCCGTATTCGTTCAATTGGTGAACTTCTTGGCAATGAGCTACACAATGGTCTGGTAAAAATGCAAAAGGCTATTCGTGACAAACTCTCAACTATGAGTGGTCCGATGAATGAACTAATGCCGCATGACCTTATAAACTCAAAGATGATAACTTCAACTATCATGGAGTTCTTCTCAGGCGGACAGCTTTCACAGTTTATGGATCAGACAAATCCGCTCTCTGAAGTGACGCATAAACGTCGTCTATCGGCACTTGGAGAGGGTGGTCTTATCAAAGAGCGTGCAGGTTTTGAAGTGCGTGACGTTCACCCGACACACTATGGAAGAATTTGTCCGATTGAGACTCCAGAGGGTCAAAACATCGGTCTTATCAATACTCTTGCAACTTACTCAAAAGTAAATGAGCATGGATTTATTGAAGCGCCTTACAAAGTGATGAAAGATGGAAAGATAATAGATGAGATTGTCTATCTTACAGCTACACAAGAAGAGGGCAAGAAAATTGCGGCTGCTTCAAATAAGCTTGATAAAGATGGTCAATTTATAGATAAAATGGTTGTAACAAGAGTGGATGGCGAAATTCTTCACCGTCCAATAACTGAATGTGACTATGCGGACCTTTCCTCTCATATGGTGGTTGGTGTTGCGGCTTCGCTTATCCCATTCTTAGAACATGACGATGCAAACCGTGCGCTTATGGGTTCAAACATGCAACGTCAAGCAGTGCCACTTATAAGAAGTGAAGCACCAATGGTTGGTACGGGTGTTGAAAAACTTGTTGCTCGTGATTCTTGGGAGTGTATAAAAGCAAAACGTGCAGGTATTGTTGAGAAAGTTGACGCAAAACATATCTACGTTATGGGTGAAGAGGATGGTGATATCTATATAGATTATTATCCATTACAGAAAAATCTTCGTACAAACCAAAATACATCGTTTGGGCAAAAGCCTATCGTAAAAATTGGTCAAAAAGTACAAAAGAATCAAATCATTGCAGATGGTCCAAATATGGATCAAGGCGAGCTTGCACTCGGCGTTAACGCAATGGTTGCTTTTATGCCATGGAATGGATTTAACTTCGAGGATGCGATTGTTATTTCTGAGAGACTTATCCGTAAAGATGCTTTTACGTCAGTTCATATCTATGAAAAAGAGGTTGAAGCAAGAGAGCTTAAGCATGGCGTTGAAGAGATTACTCGTGACATTCCAAATGTTAGAGATGATGAGCTTGCTCACTTAGATGAGAGTGGTATCGTTAAAATCGGAACAAATGTAACGGGCGGAATGATTCTTGTAGGAAAGGTTTCTCCAAAAGGTGAAGTGAAACCAACACCTGAAGAGAGATTGCTTCGTGCGATTTTTGGCGAAAAAGCTGGACATGTTATCAACAAATCTCTCTACTGTCCACCGAGTATGGAGGGTGTTGTTGTAGATGTTAAAATCTTTACTAAAAAAGGTTATGACAAAGATTCTCGTACACTTGAGCTTGAAAAAGAGGAGCGTGACTATTTAGAGCGTGAGCATTACGACAGACTTCTTATGATAGATAAAGAGGAGATGTTAAGAGTTACAAAACTCTTGACAAAAGAGCCTCTTATCGCTGATGTGAAGATTGGAAACACAAATTATAAAGCGGGTGACATGATCAACGCACAAGATTTGGTGGAAGTAAATCGCTTTGCAATGAATGCTATTATCAAATCTTTTAGTGAAGAGATTCAGTCGGAGTACAACAAAACAAAGAACTATTTTCAAAAAGAGAAGAGACTTTTCCGTGATGAGCATGAAGAGAAACTAAACATTTTAGAAAAAGATGACATTCTTCCAAATGGTGTTGTAAAGTATGTAAAAGTTTACATTGCTACAAAACGTCAGCTAAAAGTCGGCGACAAGATGGCAGGACGACACGGAAATAAAGGTATCGTTTCTACTATAGTCCCTGAAGTTGACATGCCATATATGGAAGATGGAAGAGGTGTTGATGTATGTCTTAACCCACTTGGTGTTCCATCTCGTATGAATATCGGTCAGATTTTAGAGATGCACTTGGGTATGGCAGGGCGTGAGATAGGTCACCAGATTCAAGCACAATTTGATGCAAA
>JAOTSA010000052.1 GCA_030247515.1 Sulfurimonas sp.
CCTTTCCTTTATAAATTTTTACTTTTGTAACTTTACCATAATAAAATAAGATAAAAATTATCCTATATCAATTAGATTATTTTTTTAAAAAACTATAACTTTTTTACTCACAAAACCTCTTTAGCTTTAGCCTCTTGAATGATTCTCTCAATGGCCTCAGGGTTGTCCATAAGATTTTGCGTTATCTTGTATGAACAAAATTTCGGTCCGCACATAGAGCAAAATTCCGCCTCTTTAAAGACATCTTGAGGGAGAGTTTCGTCGTGATACTCTTGCGCTCTCTCGCTGTCAAGTGCCAGCTCAAACTGTCTCTTCCAGTCAAAGCGGTATCTTGCATCACTCATCTCATCATCGATATCTCTAGCACCCTTGCGACCTCTTGCGATATCTGCCGCATGAGCCGCTATCTTGTAAGCGATAATTCCCTCTCTTACATCATTTGCATTTGGCAAACCTAAATGCTCTTTTGGTGTAACATAACAGAGCATACTAGCTCCATGCCATCCGCCAACCGCCGCACCGATAGCCGAGCTGATATGGTCATATCCCGCTGCGATATCCGTAACCAAAGGTCCTAAAATGTAAAAAGGAGCTTCATGACAAAGCTCACGCTGCAGCTTCATATTTCGCTCAACTTGATTGAGTGGTACATGCCCTGGACCCTCAATCATAACCTGAACATTTTTCTCCCATGCACGAAGTGTCAAATCGCCCAAAACTTTAAGCTCTCCGAGTTGTGCATCATCACTAGCATCCGCCAAACACCCTGGGCGAAGCGAATCGCCAAGAGAGAGTGCAACATCATACTTAGCACAGATATCCAAAATAGCATCATACGCCGTATAAAACGGGTTTTCTCTATGGTAGTGCATCATCCACGCCGCCATCAAGCTTCCACCACGGCTTACTATCCCCATCTTTCGCTTTGCTATCTTTGGCATAGTTTCAAGCAAAAATCCTGCATGAATAGTAAAGTAACTTACCCCCTGCTTTGCCTGTCTCTCTAAAACTTCAAGCATGACATCGATGCTTAAATCCTCTATTTTATTGCCAACATCGTGGAGTATCTGGTAAATCGGCACCGTTCCGATTGGAATCTTTGAAGCTGCAATAACCGCTTTTCTTATCTCATCCAAGTCACCGCCAGTTGAGAGATCCATCGCCGTATCTGCTTTGTAGTGTTGCGATACCTGAATCTTCTCTATCTCTCCTTGTACATCCGATGCGATTGCAGAAGAGCCTATATTTGCATTTATCTTGCATTTTGAAGCTATCCCGATTGCCATTGGTTCAAGATTTGTGTGGTTTACATTTGCAGGAATAATAAGCCTTCCTCGTGCGATTTCACTGCGGACAAGCTCTGGAGACAAATCTTCTATTTTTGCGACATACTCCATCTCTTCAGTGATAATGCCCATTTTTGCATAGTACATCTGCGTTCTAACAGGGTCATTTTGGCGTTTTTCTACCCATTCGCTTCTCATAATTTCTCCAATACTTTTTCATTTTTCACGTGTTGGAAATATAATCAAATAAAGTTAATATAAATTTAAGGACTTAGCGTGGTTCTCTTTTTTTCAGCAAAAAGTGTAACTTCAAGAGAAAAAAAAGCTTTTGCTATGTATAATTTCGTAACACTTTACATCTTAAGGAGCATGATTGTCCCACTTAACGCTTATCTTACTTGCTGCTGGTAGTTCTTCTCGTTTTGGAACTGGTGTAAAAAAGCAGTGGCTTAGAATCGGGGATACACCTCTGTGGCAATTTGTAGCAGATAAATTTGAAAGTACTGGTTGTTTCAACAAAATTATCATAACATCTTCTACTGATGAGATAGAGTTTATGAAATATTGTACCAACTACACCATTGTTGAGGGCGCACAGACACGCCAAGGCTCGCTTAAAAATGCTCTTGCACATGTCGATACAGAGTATGTTCTTGTAAGCGATGTTGCACGTGCTTGTGTAAGTGAGGCTTTTTTACATACCATACTCTCCTACATAGGCAAAAGCGACTGTATTGTTCCATATCTTCCCATTAGCGACACCGTTGTGTATGGCGAAACAACCATAAATCGTCAACTTGTAAAAAGAGTGCAAACACCTCAACTCTCACGCACTTCAGCACTTCACAAGGCACTATCGCAAGAAGAAGAGTTTACTGATGAGAGCAGTGCCATCGTTGCAAATGGCGGCACAAGAGAGTTTATCTTGGGAGAAGAGAGTGCGCATAAGATAACACACGTACATGATCTTCAAAAAATCCCCTGCCTTCTTCCACCATCACAAGATATCCTTAGTGGCGTAGGTTTTGATGTACACGCTTTTGATGAAAATGCCCAGATGTACTTAGGTGGAGTGAAGATAGATGTGCCGTATGGTTTTCTCGCACATAGTGATGGCGATGTAGCCATTCATGCACTCATAGACGCTCTTTTGGGTGCGGCTGGGATGGGCGACATCGGCATACTCTTCCCCGATACTGACGCCTTATACAAAGGGATAGACTCAAAAGAACTCTTAAGTATAGTTGTCAACAAACTGCGCCGTTTTGGCTATATCATCATCAACGTTGACATTACCATCGCCGCACAGCAACCAAGACTCGGCAACTATAAGATGGCTATGAGAAAAACGCTTGCTCCCCTGCTTAACATACACAGCCAAAGAGTAAACATAAAAGCAACAACAACTGAAAAACTTGGCTTCATTGGGAGAGGCGAAGGTGTTGGCGTGATTGCGAATGCAAATTTAAAATATTTTGATTGGACAAAAATTTGAAAATACTGATTATAGAAAATGAAGTTTACTTAGCTCAAAGTATCGCCACAAAACTAAGTGAAGTAGGGCATGTTTGCGAAATGTGTACATCCACAAGAGATGCTATCAAGAGCAATAGTTATGATGTAGTTTTGCTCTCAACAAACATCAACGGACAAGATTTCAACCCTGTAATAGAGACATTTAAACGCTCAATTATCATTTTGATGGTCTCTTATATCAGCAATGACACTGTTTCCAAACCTCTTGCGGCTGGTGCAAAAGACTACATACTCAAACCATTTATGATTGAAGAGCTTATCAGAAAAATCAACCATTACCAAGATTATGAAAAACTAAAAAAGCGAAATGTGGCATACGACAAATATCTAACACACAACTTTGCATCACTTATCTCTCAACACAACTTTGAAAATGTAGAACTTCCTCTATTCATCTCCTCTGCATATCAAAAACATGCAGACTCGTTTGCATTTGAGTATGCAAAAAGAAAAAACCTACCTCTCTATTTTATCACTCTTAGCGATATAAGAGCTATGGATGAGATAGAGGCAATTACCGAAAATGCGCTTTTATACATCATAGATTTGCAGTTGCTAAAAAAGAGTGAGAGAAAAGCCCTTTATGCGCTGCTTGAAAACAAAAAAGCCATTCTTTCAAGCACCGATAAAATCGAAGATGATGAGTATCCCATCATAGAGATAAAAAGTGAAAGCAATATCTTTGATCAAGGCGAGATTCTTCCAATTGAAGAGTATGTCAAGTTTATAGTTTTGAATTATCAACACAAATTTCCAGATACAGAACTATCAAAAAAACTGGGAATCAGCCGTAAAAGTTTATGGGAAAAAAGAAAGAAGTATGACATTGTTAAGAAAAAATAAAACACTGCTTATCGATAGAGAAGCAGCTTCAGCACTGGAGCTTTTAAAGGATAGCTTGCTCTCTCCAGTTGTATCGCTGATGAATGAAGAGCAGAGCAAAAGTGTTCTTGAAACGGGACTTTTCAATGAAAAATCATTCCCATTTCCTTTTATCCTAGCACCATCTGGCAAAGTAAACTCTCAAGTTCTCTCTTCCCTTGAAAGCGGTGAAGAGGTTACTATTATCTTCAACCAAAAGCCTTTTGCGACACTCGTCGTGGACGAAGTATTTCATATCGACCCAAGCCAAAGAATCAAACAGATTTATGGCACTGATGACATATCTCATCCTGGAGTTTTGGCAACATTTAAAAGAATCGGCTCTTTGGCAGTATGCGGAGAATATACTCTGCTCAACAAATCAAGCAATACAAACAAAAAAATCATAGAAGAAGCAAAAAAACTCATCGATGCAAAGCATACAACCGCCCTTGTCATGGGAGCTAATCCTCTGCACCGTGCCCATGAAAAATTGATTCGTCAAACACTTGAAAACACAGATTTACTTGTCATATTTCTTCTTAAACCCTATACAGAATCGAACCTCTCTTACGAGATAAGAGAGCAGGCACTCGATTTTTTTATCAATAACTTCTTGACCAAAAATCATGTCGTGGTTGTTCCTCTTGAAAACAGTTACATCTTTGCAGGATACAATGAAATCATCATAGATGCGATTGTCGCAAAAAACTATGGCTGTGACAAACTTACCATCGGACGCAATCATGCAGGACTTGGGATGTTTTATGACTGTAACTCAAACAAATCTATTATCGACAAAGTAGTGGGGATAGATATAGAGATAAATGTAGCAAGCGAATATGTTTACTGCGACAAATGTACTACACTTGTGAGCAAAAACACATGTCCGCACGGGCAACACCATCAGATTTCTTACCACTCCAACTCAATTTTGGAACTTTTAGAGCTTGGTATTTTACCACCTACCATCCTGATACGCAAAGAGATTGCGGCAGTCATTCTATCGCAACTCCATCCAAACAGATTTAAAAATCTTGAAAAACTCTATTATGACATATTGCCAACAGAGGGGCTTTTACAAGAACATACAGAGAATGATTTTTATTTAGAGCTTATGAAGCTTTACCAAACATCATCGCTCACATAAGGAAAAAAATGAACTGGTTTTTTATTACACTCGGGTACAGCGGTCTCTCCCCAAAAGCCCCTGGAACGGCTGGCTCTTTGGTGGCACTCGCACTTGGCATAGCAGTGCTTCTCTTTTTTGATGTACAAACGCTTTTTTTAGCAGCAATACTAATCTCTGTTATAGGCATTCGTGAAATTAACAAATATGAAGCGCAAAGCGGTATCCATGATGATAAACGCATCGTGATAGACGAGCTTGCAGGAATGTGGTTTGCCCTTAGTGTTGCTCCTGCTATAAGCGTAAACATGAGTGAAATGACAGATTTTCAAAATGGTTTTTTGATTCAAAGTTTGCTCTCTTTTGCTCTCTTTCGCTATTTTGACATCAAAAAACCATCTATCATTGGAAGGCTTGACCGTGAAGCAAAAGGTGGCGTCGGAGTGATGGCAGATGATATAGTTGCAGGTTTTGCCGCTGGAATAGTAAGTGCGCTGCTCTGGCAGGGATATTTGCAACTCTCTAGCTTTATGTAACTGATATTGCGATTGTTTCAATTTTTGTGTTATAATTTTGCCTAGTTGGGACAAATAGAGAGCTGCGAACTCTCTATAAGCTTTTTAATACAGTCTTGTTGCCAAAAGCATCAAGACGATAACAATTATGACTGTGAATCGCATTGTTACTCCTTGTTAAAGGCTGACCCTGTCCCACCTTCCACCTCGCAACACAATCAAACCAATCATAACCGCCAACTAGTAATGCAATTATAGCCAGATTCCACTGCTAAATAAACAGCGGATCTTCCGATGGTTCTATCTCTTCAAAATCTTCTATAATTTGCTCAAACATCTTCATTGTCTTTTTTGCTTTAATAGTGTATTCATCAAAGATAGATTTTGAATTTGGAAAAGTTTCACCTAGCTCTTCATAAATCAAAATACGACCATTCATATGTCTGCCAAACTCCGCAAATGCTCTTTGGAGATACTCTTTAGAGGTTGTGTGTCTAAAAAGAGCTTTAAGCATTTTAGCACGTTCTTTGATTGGCAGAGATTCATCAATCGCTTCTGCAACTCTTTTGATATCCAGTCTTGAGAGATAAACACCGCTGATTGCGGGAGCTAAAAGTTTGGAAGCAAGCGCATCAACAAACTGTGGAGCTGGTTCTTCATCCTCTTTATCACCCGTGTCTCTTGCTCTTTGCATCTCTTGCGGATCTGCGGAACAGTTCTCTTTTACAAACGCATCAAACTCCGCTCTCAAATCACTCAAATCTTCTTTATTCATCCCATTCTCCTTAAAATTTCATATCACTTTTATCATCTTCAAGATGTCTCTTTTTTGTTAAAAACCCAAAAATCTCTTGCGCCGTTTCTTCTAACATACCATCAAAACCCACATAAGAAACATCAAGTTCTTCCGCTCTTGCCTTAAGCACTGAAGGCTCTTTCTTGCCCTTTATGTCAAGGTTGAGAGTGCCTAATGAGCAGACCATATCCAAACTCTCAAAATCTGAAAAATCTACCACTGCATCATAAGAGGAGAGTTCCACTTGCATCCCTATAGCCATACGGTTTATATCCGCATCCCTTTTTTGCATCTGCGTAACAAACTGCATTAAAGCTTCCAAATCGTCATAAAAATAGCTTATCTCAAAACTTTTCGCCGCCAAACAAAACGCTTTTGCATAGCCGTTAACTCCAAGAAGTGCTATCTTTTTTGCCCCTCTTTTTTTCAAAACTTCCACCAAAACAGATGCAAAGACAACATCTCCAAAGAGCGTTTGACCATCTCGCACTACCATGTCGCACACACCAGAGAGTTTAACTGCATCTGAAGCATCATCCAAAAGCTCTACAACACTTTGCGTATATTCTCTTGCAAGAAGCGCACCATTTACATGTGATTTTTTCATATTGACAAGCGTATAGTAAAAATCATCTTGGCGTATATTCATAGGAATCATCATCGCATTTTTGTTGTTTGCTTTAAAAAGTTTATTTAAGACGGCAGAGAGACTGCTTTGTCCCGCATTTTCACCCACAACCCCATAAAGCATCGTATGATGCGATATCTCGTTTGCATCATTCATCATATTACATGTCTCCTTTTATTCCCCAAAGTTCTCGTGCCTCTTCCTCTTCTGCTTTGCATCTGTAGCAAAGTTTGTCGTTAGAGTTTGTACTAAAAATCATGCTGCACTCATCGCATCTGCGTACCTTAAAAGTAATAAGATTTTGCACGGCAGGCTCAAAAAACTCTTTGATGCGATAGCTTGGAGAGAGTTTGATGGCATCTGGTTCACAAACATCATGACAAATATGGCACTTTATACACAAAAATGGGTCAAAATCAATCTTTGAGTTTTTCATGTCCGAACTAAGTGCACCAGTAGGACAAACCCTATAACACATCTGACACGCTGTACACGCCTCGCTATCAAGAACTTTCATGGAAGTAAATGTAAGCTCATCTGATTCAACAACATGATAAATAGATGGTTTTTGCACTCTTTTTAACGCTGTAAAAAATAGTTTCCGTCTCTCGGTGATGCGCTTTTGCTTTAAAAGTGCTATATCACTTTTTTGCAATGTATGCTCGATAAGCTCATCAGTTGCTTTTTGAATCTCTTTCTCAAATGCATGTTTTGTTCTTAAAACACCTTTGAGATTGGCTTTGGAGAAAAACTCCCTTCTTGAAGCGGCTATTGTTTCTTGCTCCTCTTTTTCATACTTGATATTTTCAAGTTTGATATTCGCCTTGCTCTCCATCGCTTCAAGGATATAGGATGCCTCTTCATGATTTTTTCTGATTTGTGGCTCACATTTATGAGCAATCGCACATCCATCGCAATGCCCCATATCAAAAATTATCTCCTTTTTCAAAAGAGCCATGGCTATGATATGTTCAATGTTCAAAGCAGCTATACACGGGACATTTTTACGGCATGAGATGATAGCTTCTTCATCTTGCGCAAAATCAAAAAAGAACTCTGTAGTGTTAAAGTCATCCAAAAAAAGTGCTTCATTAGGACACACCGCATCACATGCTCCACACCCCACACATGCAGAAAAATTGATAGCAGGAAGAGGATTGTTCCCGACAACAATCGCATCAGTCGGGCAGATAACTTCACACTTGTTGCACTCGCTCTCTTTTGAGAGAGAACGGACACAACGGCTAGCTTTGAGCTGTATCATCTATGCGTCAAGCTCACTTGCAAGATACTCATTGTCACTAAGCAAAAACTCTAATGCCATCTCTGCAGCATCATAATAAAGAGGGGTTCTAGCTTCATACTTTGCATTTATTAGATACATCGGCGCCCAACGCAAAAGGTGTTTGTTTAAAAACTCTTTTTGCGTCTCCATAAGCTCCTTTATTGCCTCTTTATCATCATCTTGCAGAGCTTTTAACTGCGCCTCTGCAAGATGGTGCATAAACTCAAGCTCTACACCGATATGGTCTGCCGAAACGATGCGTGCCACCTCATAATCAACCATGAAATTATATGCACTATAGATATCAGTTACTGGATTTGCTCCGCCTGTTTCGATTTTTTGGTCTTCTCTGGTATAAAAAGTCTCGTAAGGGATGAGATGTAAAAGAGATAAATTGACAAAATCTGGGTTAAGATAGCCCTCTAAAAGTTCTCTATTGTCAAGTTCTAAAAATGGCTTCCACTCTTTAAGCGTCGAAAAAAAGTCCATGATATTTTCATCATTTTTGATAATTTGAAGCATCTCTTCATCTAACTCTTGGAGTAAAATACGAGAGAGAAGTGCGTAAACGTTGGATCTTGCTTTTGTATTTTGCATTTTTCACTGTTCTTTATATGTAATTTTATTGTGATTCTACCCAAAAAGTATAAATCTGGGATTAGGGAATCTTATACCAAATTTACGAAATTTGACATAAAACAAATTGATTGTCTAAGAGACATGTTAAAATTCTGCCAAAAAGGATTTACCATAATTTACACATTTATCCATACGATTCATATCTTTTCTGTCTTTATTTACGGCGGTTTTTTATTTGTTGATGTTCTCTTTCTCTCCAAAATGAACCAGACGCTAAGTAGCGAGGAGCATGCAAAAGCAAGAGAAGCTATCATGATGCATGTACGCAAGGTTGTCCCATACGCTCTGATGGTAGCAGTTGCAAGTGGACTTTTTCTTTTTTCACAAGTTTTTGGCAAGATAGAAGATGGTTCTCTCTCTTATTTTCAAATACTTCTTGCTATCAAGGCTTTTTTTGGGTTGTGGCTTGGACTAAGAGGCATCAACCAAAAACTTTTCAAAATCAACCCATGGGTATTTAAAAGCCACTTTTTTCCCTTTAGCCTTGTTGTAATTATCATTCTTCTCTCGCAATTTATGTACTTGTAAACAAAAAACTACAAATTTAAAAAAGGGATATTTTATCCCTGCCACCAAAACGGACACGTTTGTTTTTACACACAAGGCTATAAGATAAATTCATAATATTCTTGAAAAAAACATGCTATGATTCATGAAAACAAGAGCTAAAAGGTTTTGGATGTTTCAAAAGTTAAGTATCTATAAGAAGATGAATTATTTCATCGCAATGGTGACAGTTTCTGTCTTTTCTGCCGCAGTATCTATTTTTATAGCGATGGGGCATATCGATTCTCAATATGAACATCTGCATGAAAACTCCATGATTGGCGGATTGACTACTCTCAAAATTGAAAAAGACCTCAACTATATCAGTAGGCTCTCAAGAGATATTATGCTAGGCGGCGGCTATGATAAAAATCTTGAGAACCTCGAAAAAACTCTTCATGAGATAGAGGGCGGCTTTGTTACACTTGAAAAGCTTATGAAAAAAGAGGCATCTCTTGGCATGGTTCAAGAGGCAAAAAACTCCACGATGCTCTTTTTGAACAACACGCTTACGATGATGAAAAAACTAACTCCCAAAGAGATAGAAGAGAACAAAACACAAATATACGCAAACTATTCCAAAGAGCTTACTCCATACGCCAACACTTCAAGAGAGTCTTTTAAAAAGCTTGTTGATTTAAAATCAAAAGAGCTTGAAGGTGACTCTATCTCTCTTGGCAAAGAGATAAATTTCTTCAAGTATCTCGCACTTGTTGCTGGTATTTTTGTGGGTCTTGTTGTACTTATACTGGCAACGATGATTAGAAAATCCATAATTTCTGGAATCAACGACTTTACATCTCTCATAGGACATGTTGCAAAAGGCGACTTTAATAACAAAGCAACTGCAAATGACAAAAGTACTGAGCTTGGCGTTATGGGGTATGAACTATCCAAACTTATCGGACATACGAAAGAACTTATTCGAGAAATTAACACCACAATAGCAGAAGCTTCCAAAGGCATCTTTACGCACAATATCTCTTCAGATGGAATGACTGGCGAATTTGTAGATGCGATAGAGAGTGTAAGAAAAAGTATTGAGTTTATGAAAGCACAAAATGCAAAAGCACAACGTGATTTATTTAACTCAAAAATCAGCATTAAAAGTGTTAATGTTTCAGAATCACTATCGTTTATCATCTCTGACTTAAGATCAAACATAGATGATCTTAAAACAATTACTTCAGCAACAAAAAATGCTTCAGAGCTTGCCATTAACTCCCGTGATGATATTTCAGAAATCACAAGAGAGCTTAACACACTCACAGAGCAGGTAAATAACAATAACAACAGTATATCTGAGATAGCTTCTCAAGCAAATGAAATCACTTCTGTTATCCAGCTTATTACTGATATCGCAGACCAAACAAACCTCCTTGCCCTCAACGCTGCCATTGAGGCGGCACGTGCGGGAGAGCATGGAAGAGGATTTGCGGTTGTTGCTGATGAGGTACGTAAACTTGCAGAGAGAACACACAAAGCAACAGGCGAGATTTCTGTCTCTATCAAATCTCTACAACAAGACATGAACGAGATCCAAACAAGTTCTGAAAGTATGAAGATAACAGTTGAAGATTCAACACAAAAGATGAATGGATTTGAAGACACGCTTATCTCTCTTAGCAACAGCTCTTTAAAAATGGTTGACTACTCTTATGGAATGGAAAACAGTGTCTTTATTGTTCTTGCCAAACTTGAGCATATCTTGTACAAATCACGAGTTTACAACTCTGTCATTTCACTTAACAAAATGCTTGAACAGCAGAGTACCCATCAGTGTGAACTTGGTATCTGGCACGATGCAGAGGGCAAAAGAAGATTTTCACAGACTACATCATTTAGCAAAATAGCAGCTCCGCATGAGATTGTACATCAAAATGCAAACGCAAACTTGGCATATCTTGACCGTGACGGAGAGTTCTCAACGCTAAAAGGTGCTACAACTATCATGGAAAATTTTGAACGCATGGAAAAAGCATCTGAAGAACTTTTTGAGCTTTTAGATAAGATGCTTCAAGAGTCAAGATAATACCAAACTTAACTACTCCCACTCTTCATAGATAGAACGGGAGTGCTTCTCTTTTTTATAGCGTCTTGCATTTTTTGTTTTATCAAGCTGATTGGAGAGATATAATATATCTTCTTTCATCTCTTCTATCTCTTTATCGCTCTGTTTATAGGCTATCATCTTTTGAACAAGCTTCTGCAACTCTTGCAAATCGCCCTTATAAAGTGCTATCTCTTCAACTTTCTGAAGTATTTTCAAAGCACTTTCTATCTTTTTTGCATATCCCTCTTTGCTCAAAACTGCCGTCGTTGAAAGATAAGAAATGATACTCTTGTGAAATCTCTCCAAAGCCCGCACATAACGAAGTCTCATTGCATTGTCTATTGCTTTTTGTGATGCCACTCTCAAAACCTATTATTTATTTGTTGATATAATTATACACTTAATAAAAGGTTATAAGGAAAAGTATTGAAAAAAATTATAGTGTTACTCTTTATGTTTAGCATTTCACTTTTAGCAACTGTTATCAATGAAGAGGCTTCACAGGAGCTTCTTGAGTCAAAAATGGCTATCGTGGACATAAGAACACCAGCAGAATGGAAGGAAACAGGACTTTTACAAGGCTCTATCCCGATCATGCTTTTTGATGAAAAAGGCAATTACGACCTTCAAGATTTTCTAAACAAACTCAACCAAGCAGTCGATACCAAGAAACGCTTTGCCGTTATCTGCCGCACAGGTAGCAGAACAAGGATTTTAGCAGCCTTTCTTTCACAGAAGATGGGGTACGAAGTAGTCAATATCAAAAGCGGCATTGTTTACGCAAAACACCTCAAACTCCCTATCTTGCCCTACTCCCCTAAGTAGTCTTTTTTATTGATGTTACGCACTAAAACGAACTCGTCCGTTTTAGTGGCAGCTGCTTAAGTCCCTACAACCCCCTAAAGCTACGAAAAACAAGTTTTTCGAGATTTACAAGGTGTTTATACACTTTTAATATCAATTTTATTGACCAGCGCATAAAGCGTTGGAAGATAGAGAAGATTGAGCATCGTTCCCCAAATCAAACCAAATCCAAGTGAGACTGCAATCGGCTGAAGTATCACAGCCTGCCCGCTTGCATAAAATATGAGCGTATAAAGTCCTAAAAACGTAGTAAGAGATGTTATGATGATGGGGCGAAGCCTTAGTTTTGCACGCAACAAAAACTCCTCTAATTTATGTGTGCCATGCAAAAAATCAAGCATAATTATGCCGTCATTTACAACAACCCCAGCAAGTCCCAAGATACCAATTATTGATGTCATAGAGAGGTTTATACCTAAAAGTTTATGCCCTACAAGTGCGCCTAAAACGGAGAGCGGTATAACACTCATAACCATTAGAACATATTTTACTTTTGAGAAAATCAGCAAAAGCGATATAAAAATCAAAAATAGTGCTAGAAAAATTGCCTTTTGCATATCGCTTTTTAGCTGCTCTTTTTTCTCTTTTTCGCCAAGCAGCACAACTTCAACACCGCTCTCTCTTACCTCATTTAATGTTTGTTCCAGTTTGTCAAGCACCTCTTGTGAGGTTGTTTTTCTCTTATCTATGCTAGCAAAAAGTGTTTTAATAATGCTTCCGTTAAGCTTATTTATCTTCTCATAATCCCTTATTTGAATGATTTGTGCCACTTGTGTCAGTTTTACATATTTTCCATCACCAAGTGGTATATTAAAGTTTAAAAAGGTTTCTATGCTGTCTTTGGCGCTATCTTCAGTTTTTATCTCCATTACACCACGCTCATTAAAGCTTGTTGCCTGCTTTTGCTCCAAAAAATATGCACTTAACGTCTTTGCAAGAGTTGCTTCACTAAGCCCTAAACTCTCGCCGTAAGGGTTTATTTTAATCTTGTACTCCATTTTCCCGAGTTTTATATTGTCGCCAAAATCTCGAATACCATCTATTTTTGATATTTTCTCTTCTAGTTTTTTAATACTACTCTGAAGCATCTCATCATTTGTCCCTGAGAGATTTATCTCTATATCGCTCTTTATAAGTCCAGGCTTATCCTCCATAACACCGAGGTCTTCCATGTCATATTTGCTCTTAAAAAGTGCAATAATCTCTTTTGCTCTAGGAGAAAGCTCATAAGTTTGCTCTTTACGTATCTTTTGCGGATTGTTAAAATCAAAATTGAAGTTTAAAACAGGAGTTATATAT
>JAOTSA010000175.1 GCA_030247515.1 Sulfurimonas sp.
AGCTTGCGGCGATGCTTTTACTCTTTTTGCTACTCATCCCCCTTTACTTTATCCCGCTTCTAAACATCATAGCACTCAACGCCCCTCTTTACTACTTTTTTCACAAAATGCTCACTTTTGATGTCGCTTCAAACATCTGCACTAAAGAGGAGAGCAAGCAAATCGGCTACTTTAGCGGCAATAAACTAAGAGTAAAAACACTGTTGCTCTACCTCCTCTCTTTGATTCCCTTTGTTATCTTCTTTACGGCTATCTTTTTTGTGATTTACTTGGGGCATACATATTTTGCAGAGATAAAAAAACTCAGAAAACGCTAAGGTTGGCTTGGAATAACCGCCAAATCATCTACCATTGTATCAAGAAGTTTTTCAAAAAGTGCCTCTTTTTGCTCACCTTTGTAGTCCATATAGGCGGAGTAGATTTTTTCTTGCTCATAGAAAAGTTCGATTGAGACAAGTCCGTCAAAACTGTAGTCTGAAGATGTTTTTGAGAGAGGGTTTGTGCAGGCTTTTTTGTAATCTCTGTGTTCAGCTCTAAGTCTATATGAAGATGGTGCAATCTTAAAGCCTTTTTTTTGCATGACGGCTTGTACACTCTCTTTTGAAAAAACATCATTAGCGACAATCTCTATGGACGATATCTGTATGCCAACTTTACTTTTGTCATTGATGTTGCTATAGATTTTTCCATCACACCCCATAAATAAGAGCAAAAGAGTAATCAAAAAATATTTTTTCATAAAGAGACCACCTACCATTCTTTTTTGCTCCTTGTATCGTAGCCTAGATTATAGCAAGTTTAGAAAAAGTAAATTTGAAATTCAATTTTGCTACAATCAATTGTCAAAATCTTTTTTTTTGATATGATGCGAACAATAAATAATAGGAGGTTTTTTATGCAAGAAGACAAGCAGAGATGGAATGAGAGATATCTGGACAATCCTATGCCTCAAGAGGTGTCGCCTTTGGTTGCAAAGTATATTTCTCATGCAAAAGTAGGGCAGGCGATTGATGTAGCTTGTGGAACGGGACGCAATGCACACTATTTGGCAGATTTGGGATTTATGGTTGATGCGGTTGATATCTCTGATTATGCACTTGGCAAAGTTAAAAAGAGTGCAATGATAAACAAAATAGATACAGATTTGGATAAGTACAATCTCACACCAAATCAGTATGATTTGATTGTAAATGTGAACTATTTAAACCGTCGTTTGGTTTCGCAGATGAAAGACGCACTTAAAAGTGGCGGGGTTTTAATGTTTGAGACATTTATTGTTGCACATGGGGATTTTAATATGCCAACTACAAACCTAGACTATCTTTTGCGTAAAAATGAGCTTCTACACTCTTTTATTGGTCTTGATATCATTTACTATGAAGAAAGAATTGATACTAACTTGCGAGGCGAGAAGATAAAAGTGGCATCTTTAGTAGCTAAAAAAGGATAATACCCTTTTAGCTTCTAAATTCGTTAATGCTAGAATCAAGCTGACGAGCCACTTCAAGCAGGCGTTTTGAGTCATTTTCTATGCTGATCACTCTCTCTTTGTTTGAAGCCGAGTGATGATTGATTTCACTGATTTTATTGATAATTTCATCAGTGTGTTTTACGATAGTCTCAGAATCTTGGACGGATTTTATAGCTACTTCAATTGAGTGTCTCATTTGCGATGATGTATCGTCAATCTTGCTTTCAACATCTTTTGAGATGGT
>JAOTSA010000176.1 GCA_030247515.1 Sulfurimonas sp.
GAGTGAGATAGATATCAAACTAAAAGATGTTGACAAGAGATTTTCTATGGATGCAGATGGTTTTGTTTATAGGATTGAGTTTTATAAAAATGATGAATTTTGTTTTATGTCCAAAGTTCATTTTAAACAGGATAATAAAAAATGAGCAAAAAAGAACAGCACTCTTTCTCTAGCGTACTTTCTATAAACCCATATAAAAATAGTTATGTTTTTGGCTCTGCCGCTACTTTAAGTGCGACGGTCTCTCCGGCATACAGCAAAGAACAGTATGTCATCTCCTATCTTAGCACCAAAAGTTTTATAAACAGCAATATAGCCGTAAGCAAAAATATCCCTGAAGATGATTTACACGATGCTATTTACAGCAAAGTCTATGATGAGTTAGGTCTGGATCAAGCTCTTTCTTATCAGGTAGAGTATATAGAGACATTTAACAAACTAGATGAAGAGAACAGAAACTTTCATGTATTTATCATAGAACCGCTTGCCGTAGATGACCTTTTTAAGGGAGTTGTCGAAAAAGTAAAATATATTGATGAAATCATTCCAGCTCCTCTTCTATTTAAGCCTCTCTATACAAAAGATATCATCGACGATGATGGAGTACACTGCTTTATCTATTTTCAAGAAAATGACACTTTTATAACTCTCTACAATGAGAGAGATTTTATCTACACAAAATCAATCAACTACTCCTTTAGACAGATGCACCAAAGATTTTGCGAACTCTATGGAGAGATGGTAGAGTATGAAGATTTTATCCATTTTCTCTCTTATGAAGATTTAAAAACAACCGACAGCCCATATAAAATATTTATTATAAAACTCTACAAGGAGATATTTGCAAACATCAATGATGTACTGACGTATGTCAAGAGAGCTTTAGAACTTGAGAAGATAGATTCTATTTATATAGATACCCAACTTTCATCTATTACAAAAATAGATGAGATTGCAGAGGTTGAGCTTAGCATTAAAAGCAGTAGTTTTACTTTTGATTATGGTTTTGTTAGCCGAGATGAGAAGTACGTAGATCATCTACACTCGCTAATGTATCTTTATACATCTATGTTTGAAGAGGAGAGATATGCATGTAACTTTACAATTTATCATCGCCCTCCTCAGTTTACCAATAGAGAGAGTGGACGTTTTATCATATTTTCGGTTGCTGCCATCTTGCTTGCTTTTTTATATCCAGTAACTTATTGGACACTCTCTTATGCACAATCTCTACAGTATAAAATTATGGAAGAGGAGTATAAAAATATTCATATCTCCAAGTTAACAAGAGAAGCAACGATTAACAATAAAGAGACAGAGAAAAAAAAGGTTCTCCAACTTGTAGAAAATGAGAAGAAAGAGTATATCGACAAGAAAAACACACTTATAAAAATTCATGAGGTAAAGGTAAACTACCCCATGAAAGCTGACTTACTGCAAATACTCACAAAAGATTTTAACGCATATGAAGTCAACCTAGAGAGTGCTTTTTATGCAGAGACACAAAAAAGTGAAAAAAATGAGGCTTCTAAAGAGTTTAGATTTGGATTGGTCTCTTCAAATGATAAGAGAATGACTGATTTGATTAAACATTTAACCAAAACATATGGAGGGAAGTTTCATTTCTCTATCAATGAAATATCATACAACAACGATGAAAAATTATATTTCGGTGAATTAAAAGTGAGTCTGCTATGAATTTTAAATTGATGAT
>JAOTSA010000053.1 GCA_030247515.1 Sulfurimonas sp.
TAAAGTAGAGGCTTTTAAAAAGTTTATGGCGGACGATGAACGGATACTCATTTGTACGCATGCGACCTTGCGTTTTGCTTTTAAAGAGTTGGAAGATGCTAAGTTTGATAACTGTTTGTTGGCAATGGACGAGTTTCACCATGTTTCAGCAGATGGCGAAAACCAGCTAGGCGAACTTTTAAGAAGTGTCATACCAAATTCTACCGCTCATATAGTTGCCATGACAGGCTCATACTTTAGAGGCGATAGTGTTCCTGTACTTTTGCCTGAAGATGAAGCGAAATTTGCAAAAGTAACCTACAACTACTATGAGCAGCTAAACGGTTATGAACATCTCAAATCTTTGGGGATTGGCTACCACTTTTATCAAGGTCGCTATACAAGTGCGATAGCGGATATTTTGGACACAGATAAAAAGACTATTTTGCATATCCCAAATGTGAACTCTGGTGAATCTACAAAAGATAAACATAAAGAAGTAGATACGATTTTGGACATCATAGGAACAGTCATCCGAACCACTGATGATGGCATAATAATCGTAAAACGAGAGAGCGACGGGAAACTTCTCAAAGTAGCAGATTTGGTAAATGACGACCAAAAAACAAGAGATAAAGTGGTTAGTTACTTAAGAAATATAAAAAGCAGTGATGATATGGACTTAATCATCGCTCTTGGCATGGCAAAAGAGGGGTTTGACTGGCCGTTTTGTGAACATGCCCTAACCGTCGGATATAGAAGTTCACTCACAGAAATCATCCAAATCATAGGGCGAGCCACAAGAGACAGCGAAAACAAAATACATGCACAGTTTACAAACCTTATAGCCCAGCCTGATGCACAAAACGATGAGGTAAAAGTATCGGTAAACAACATGTTAAAAGCTATTACGGCTTCTCTTTTGATGGAACAGGTTTTAGCACCGAACTTTAAATTTAAACCACGATTTGAAAATGACACCGAGCCAAATCAAAGGGGCGAGTTAAAGATAAGAGGATTTAAAAAGCCGACTTCAAAAAGGGTCGAAGATATCATAGAATCAGACTTAAACGACCTAAAAGCGACTATTTTGCAAGATGAAGTGATGATAAAAGCAATCCCAGGAAATCTTGATGCTGAAGTTATAAACAGGGTTTTGATACCAAAAATCATAAAAGTAAAATATCCTGATTTAACCGATAGTGAAGTTGAGGAGTTGCGACAGCATGTAGTCGTTGATAGCGTTGTAAAAAACGGGCATATCATAGAGAACGGTGATAAGAAGTTTATAAAAATGGCGGATAAGTTTGTCAATATTGATGATTTGAGGATTGATTTGATAGACCAGATAAATCCGTTTCAAAAGGCTTTTGAGATTTTGTCAAAGTCCGTAACTACACATGTTTTAAAACTCATTCAAGAGAGTATAGAAGCAACTAGAATTGAGATGACGCCAGAAGAAGCGGTAATACTTTATAAAAAAATCCCCGCTTTTAAAAGCGAACACGGAAGAATGCCAGATATTGGCAGTAGGGATTTTGCAGAAATGAGAATGGCGGAAGCACTTATCTACTTAAATAAACTAAGAAGAGAAAAGGCAAATGGATAAACTAATAGAGTTTTCACTTGATGAGATTTTGAATGATGACCCACTTGAATTATTGAGCGAAGCAAAACCAAAAGCTAAATCGTTCAATGAAGATGATAGGCTTATTTCAAGTTTTGAAGAGATAAATAGTTTTATTGAAACAAATGGCTTTGAGCCTAAAAAATCGACAAATATGAGTGAGAGAAATCTTTACTCAAGACTTGAGGGGATAAGACAAAATCATGAGAAGATTGAGTATCTCAAAGGTTATGATAGATTTGATATTTTGCAAAAAATAGAGATAAATTCCATAGATGATATTTTAAATGATGATGTTTTTGGATTGCTTAGTGAGGAAGAGGATGACATATTTACTTTGAAAAATGTTCCAAAACAAAAAGAGACTACGATGCCTGACTATGTGGCTTCAAGAAAACCTTGCAAAGATTTTGCTAAATATGAGCAGTTTTTTGTCAAGACGCAAAAGGAGCTTAGGGTAGGGCGGCGAAAACTTGTAAAGTTCCAAAATGAGCAACAGATAAAAAAAGGCTACTATTTCATACTAAAAGGTGTATTGCTCTATGTTGCTGATGTTGGAGAGCAGATAAAAAGTGGCGGCAAAACAAATGCTAGGCTGAAGCTGATATTTGAAAATGGCACTGAGTCCGACATGTTGCTTCGCTCACTCTCCGCCGAACTCTACAAACATGGCAAACGAGTAAGTGAATATGATGAGAGCAATCTCGAGGGGCTTTATGAAGTAAATGAAAAAGATGAAAAATGCGGATATATCTATATACTAGAATCTTTAAGCTGCGATGACAAAATAACTACAATAAAAAATCTTTACAAAATAGGCTACTCAACAACAGATGTAAAAGAGAGAATCAAAAACGCCATCAATGAGCCGACATACTTAATGGCAGCTGTGAGGATTGTTGCCGTGTATGAAACTTACAACATGAATATCCAGAAATTTGAGCAGCTAATTCACAGATTTTTTGGTAAAGTTTGCCTAAATGTTGATATTTTTGGAAAAGATGCAAAGCGATATACACCAAGAGAGTGGTTTGTCGTACCGCTTGAAATTATAGAAAAAACTATAGAGCTTATAGTAAGCGGTGAAATTTTGGACTATAGATATGACGACAAAAATGAAACTATTTATACTATATTGATGGGTGCAGATGAGTGATATAAACATAAAACAACTACTAGATAAAGAGGTCGCCAAACGCAACTGTGAGGGCGAGGTTTGTGAGGAGCGGCTTGACCCGATTATGGTTGCGCATAAGTATAAAGACCCGACTATTTCACTGATTTGCGCTTTTTTTGCATATGGAAATGTAAAGCAAATTGTCAAGTTTTTAAACTCTCTTGATTTTTCGCTTTTACAAAAAAGTGAGGATGAGATAAGAGAGGCTCTAAAAAACCACTACTATCGATTTCAAAAAAGTGAGGATGTTGTAGCTCTTTTTATCGCTCTAAAACGCCTAAACGAAAAAACAACGCTTGAAGAGGTTTTTAAGAGCGGATACCTTAAAAACAGAAGTACGATAGAGGGCATAAACTCTCTTATAAAAGCTTTGCAAGAGCTATATCCGTTTGAGAGCATGGGATACAACTTTTTAATCTCTCAAATAACCTTAAAAACAAAGGGGGCAGGGGCGTTGAAGCGGTGGATGATGTACTTGCGCTGGATGGTAAGAAGTGACAATATAGATATGGGTTTGTGGAGCGGCGTTGACAAAAGCGACCTTATAATTCCGCTTGATACTCACACTTTTAATGTCTCAAAAAAACTGGGGCTTTTGGAGAGAAAAAATTATGATTTACAAGCGGCGATTGAGCTGACAAATAAGCTTAAAGAGTTTGATAATGATGACCCTTTAAAGTATGATTTTGCACTCTACCGCATTGGGCAGGAAAAATTGTCGCTTACTGATGCCGCATATTGAGAGTTTCTTCTGTTCTATACAGTTTTTTCTCATATAAACTATCTAGTGAGTACCTCTAAAAACCACTATAGTCTCTCTCATCATAAAAAGAGTACATCCCATATTTAAACTCGGATATAGCTCACTTTCACTATAATTTGCGAATTTTTAAAAAAGGAGACTTTTCATGCAAATAAGTGGCGCACAGATGGTTATTGAAGCTTTGATTGCTGAAGAGGTAGAGACAATATTTGGCTACCCAGGCGGAGCAATTATGAATGTTTATGATGAGATTTATAAACAAAATAGTTTTAAACATATATTGACTAGACATGAACAAGCTGCTGTCCATGCTGCAGAGGGCTATGCAAAAGCAAGCGGAAAAGTCGGCGTTGCGATGATTACAAGTGGTCCAGGGTTTACAAACGCTGTCACTGGACTTGCAGATGCCTACATGGACTCTATCCCGCTGGTTGTTATCAGCGGACAAGTTCCGATGAGCCTTATCGGCACGGATGCTTTTCAAGAGATAGATGCGGTGGGAATCAGCCGTTCTTGCACAAAACACAACTATCTTGTTACTGATGCTTCAGATTTGGGACGCATCCTTAAAGAGGCGTTTTACATAGCTGCAAGCGGTCGTCCTGGTCCTGTACATGTCGATATCCCAAAAGATGTAACTGCACAAATCGCAGAGTTTGACTACTCTATAGAAGTTAATTTAGAGACATATAAACCACACACAAAGGGCAATCCTCGCCAGATTAAAAAGGCAATGGAAGCTATTGCAAAAGCAAGAAGACCTCTTTTTTATCTTGGCGGAGGTGTTATCAGCTCAAATGCGGCGTATGAGGTAAGAGAGCTTGTTCAAAAAACAGGTATCCCTGCTGTTGAGACGTTTATGGCACGTGGAACACTTGCGCATGATGATGAATTGCTTATCTCTATGCTTGGAATGCATGGAAGTTACGCTGCAAATATGGCTATGAGCGAGACGGATTTGGTTATCGGCTTGGGTGCAAGATTTGATGACAGAGTCACTGGAAAACTCTCAGAATTTGCCAAAAATGCAGGCGTTATCCATGTGGATATCGACCCCGCAAGTATCTCAAAACTGGTCAATGCAGACTATCCTATCGTTGGCGATGTTAAAAATGTTGTAAATGAGATGCTTGAACATATCTCTTTGGTCAATCCATCAAAATATAGTTCATGGAGAGAGACGATTCACAATTTTGGCGAATTGCATCCGCTTACATATCATGAAGACAGTGAGCGCATCAAGCCACAATGGGTTATTCAGAGAGTTGGTGAGCTTTTGGGCGATAGCGCAAATATCTCTACCGATGTCGGTCAGCACCAAATGTGGAGTGCGCAGTTTTATCCATTTTCTCGCCCTAGACAGTGGATAAGCTCTGGCGGTCTTGGAACGATGGGCTTTGGTTTTCCAGCGGCGATGGGTGTAAAAGTTGCTTCACCTGAAAAAATCAGCATCAACTTTACAGGAGACGGCTCAATCCTTATGAATTGTCAAGAGCTGATGACGGCAGTAGAGCATAAAATTCCTGTTATTAACATCATTCTTAACAACAATTATCTTGGTATGGTACGTCAATGGCAGACACTTTTCTATGACAAGCGTCACAGTCAAACAGATTTGAGTGCGCAGCCAGATTTTGTCAAGCTTGCAGAGGCGTTTGGCGGTATAGGGTATAGAGTAACCACAAAAGAGGAGTTTGACGTAGCACTCAAAGAGGCGGTTGAGAAAAATGTAGTTACTTTTATTGATGTTGTTGTTGAGAGACTGGAAAATGTTATGCCGATGGTTCCATCTGGTGGTTCACTTTTTAACATGATGCTTTTAGAGAAGAAGGAGAGAAAATAATGCAAGAAGAAAACGCAAGAAGAGTTATCTCAGTTATTGTGGTTAATGAAGCAAGTGTCCTCTCTCGTATCACAGACCTTTTCTCGGGGCGTGGGTATAACATCACATCCCTTACAGTTGCTCCGATTCCAGAGAGCAAGTACTCAAGACTTACTATAGTTACGTCTGGTTCTATCCGTGTGATAGAACAAATCACAAAGCAGTTGCACAAACTCATTCCTGTTTTAAAGGTGTACGAGCACGCTGATTTGGTTGAAAAAGAGATGGCACTTGTGAAGTTTCCTGCTTCTGAAAACATTACCGATATCGCAACACTTTGTGCGGCGTACAACGGCAAGATTGTAAATGTCGGCGAAAACGTCATCATTACTATGGTGGCAGATGAACCAAAAAGAGTTGACAATTTCTTAAAAATCATCATGAAGTACAACCCAAAAGAGATTGTAAGAAGCGGTGCAGTAGCACTAGAGAGATAAGACGATGCTTCTTAGCGATATCGCTTTGCATCTCAACCTCTCTTTTGTAGGGTTAGATGTTGAGCTAGACTCTATGAATGAGTTAGCTCTCTCAACCAGCACACAACTTGCTTTTGCTGTCCATAAAAGATACTTTTCAGAGCTAGAATCCTCAAGAGCAAGAGCCTTTTTGATACCACACAACCTAGTTACTCATCTGCCACAAAACGCTTCTTACATTCTCTGTGATGATGTTTCTCTCTCTATGGCACATGTAACCAAACTTTTTCATAAAAAACCAATTGAACCAGAACTTCCACGTCCTGTTATAGGGAAAAATTCTATCGTTGATGCTTTGGCAAGAGTAGAAAACGGTGCGGTGATTGGTGCTGATGTCATTATCATGGCGGGTGCTTATGTAGGAACAAATGTACGTATCGGAGATGGTACTATCATCTATCCAAACGTGACCATATATAGAGACTGTGTTGTTGGAAATGAGTGCATTATTCATTCTGGAGTGGTTATCGGGGCGGATGGGTTTGGATTTTCACATACAAAAACTGGTGAACATGTCAAAATCTATCAAAATGGGAATGTCATCATAGAAGATTGCGTTGAAATCGGCGCAAACTGTGCCATAGACAGAGCTGTTTTTAACGCAACCATCATAAGACATGGTTCAAAACTTGACAATTTTATCCATATCGCACACAACTGCGACATCGGAGAACACTCCATTTTTGTGGCACAAACAGGTATCGGCGGTTCTACAAAACTTGGTCGAAACTGTGTTATCAGCGGGCAGAGTGCCTTTAGTGACCACTTGGAAATCGCCTCTTTTTCAACATTTACCGCACGAAGCGGCGTGACAAAGAGCATCAAAGAGAGCGGAGGGGTTTATAGCGGTTTCCCGCTTATGAAACATAAAGATTGGAAAAGGCTGCAAGTAAGGATTGCAAAGCTAAACGAGGAGAAATAATGGATTTAAGAGAGTGTGCAAAAATCATCAACGCAGAGTTTGATGATGGAAATTTTGAAGTAACAAAGATGAATACGCTCAAAGATGCCACATCAAGTGAAGTGTCTTTTGTCGCAAATGCAAAATATGTCAAAGATATCCAAGACTCTAAAGCAGGGGCGATAATCGTCCATAAAGATATGAGAGAGTATGTGCCATCAACTGCAGTCGCATTGGTGGTTGAAAACCCTTACTGGGAGATGGCAACACTCTCAAAATATTTTGCTCCGCCTATAGAAGATGCCTCTTTGAGCGAACCAAAAATAGGCGAGGGGAGTGTTGTTTCACCAAAAGCAGAGATTGCAAGAGGGGCAGTCGTGGGTAAAAACTGCACGATTATGGCACATGTCTATGTGGGTGCTAACGCTGTTGTTGGGGACAATACCATCCTATATCCAAGCGTTACTATCTATAGAGATTGCAAAGTCGGAAGCGATTGTATCATCCATGCAAACACTACCATAGGAAGTGACGGCTTTGGTTTTGCGACAAACAAGTTGGGTGAACATAGAAAAATTTACCAAAATGGCAATGTTGTCGTGGAAGACAATGTCGAGATTGGCAGTTCAAGTACCGTGGACAGGGCGGCTTTTGGAAGCACGCTCATCAAACATGGTGTAAGAATCGACAATCTTGTTCAAGTAGGGCATAACTGCATCATCGGCGAACACTCTGTTTTGGTAGCTCAAGCGGGTATATCAGGCTCTACAACGATGGGCAGAAATGTCGTCATGGGCGGACAAAGTGCAACAGCAGGACATCTGAGTATCGCCCCTTTTACAACCATGGCAGCACGCAGCGGTGTGACCAAAAGCATCCAAGAAAGCGGCTTGACATTTGCTGGATTCCCTTTGATGGAACACAGACTATGGCTCAAACTCCAAGGTAAAATTGCTAGACTTATAAAATAGACTTTGCATAACTTAGATCCTGAATCAAGTTCAGGATGACGAAAGTTCACAAATCTCGTCATTCCAAGCTTGTACCACAAGGGTATTTCCTTTGGTCACTTGGAATCTAATCTTTAGGTTATGCAAAAAGAAGTCTAATAAATTAATAGTAAGGAGTGTGATTGAAAAAGTTTTTTCTGCTTCTTCTCTTTGCAACGCTCCTTTTTGGAGAAAAACTTCAGCTTTTTTTTGATGGTAATTTGCATGTCAAATCAAGCGAGCTTTATGAGTCGCTTGATTTGCATGAACCATCCTTTTATGAGTTTTATAAAGAAAAACCGTCCATTGACGAAAGAACTCTTGACCTTATCACACAAACCCTCAAAGAGTACTACAAAACGAGAGGTTTTTTTGGTGCAGAGATAGCATCCAAAAGAGAAGATTTACGTATTGTGCTTACCATCAAAGAGAACGAACCCATCATTATCAAACATATTTCAAACCACGCAGAACTGGATTTTAACGGAGTTATCCCATTTAAAGTCGGTGATTTTTTCGATTCAAACAAATTTACGCAGAGCAAAAAAGATATAAGGCATTTTTACGCAAATAACAGCTACTGCAATGCGTTAGTTGATGCAAAAGCGTGGATTGATATAGAGCAAAATGAAGCCTATCTGCACTACAAATCAACCAAAAATCAAGAGTGCTACTTTGGCGATATAAATGTTGTTCCATCTAAAAATATCGATGAAGATATAGTACGCTCCATCCTTCCCATACGCCATGGTACGCAATTTTCCTCCGATAGCATCACAAAGAGTTATGAGGAGCTTTACGCATACGAGGGAGTTTCAAAAGCGATTATAGACACGGAAGTTGTCCATGAAAACCAAGTAAATGCAACTGTAAGTATCGTCCAAAATGAAAACCCGCTCCGTTTCGAGTTTGGTGTGGGTGCAAGCAGTGATGAGGGTGCTATGACTTCCATGGGTCTTTTGCATAGAAATTTTTTAGGAGACCTAAGAACAGTAAGTCTTAAGAGCAAAGTTGCGCAAATCAAGCAAAATGTGGTACTAAACTTTGATATGCCCCTTACAAATCAAAACTTTACAGGTTTTGAAACTGGATATGAAAATGAGCGGTTTTTGGGCTTTAAGGAGTACAAGTTTTTCTCAACTCTCTACTTAAAACAAAAAAGAGACGAACATGTTTTGAAAGAGAGCCTTATCTTTGACCAGATAAGAACGTATGAGAGTGATGATGAAGCTCTTTTTCCACTAAACCAACTCTTTATCATTTCGCCAAAACTTGAGTACGCTTATGATACACGAGATAAGATTTTAGACCCAAGCAGTGGCTATTTTGTCAAAAGCGAGATAACAGCTTCACAAAAAAGCAGTGTCTCGGATGCCTCTTACTACAAGTTTAAAGCAAGCGGCGGCACCATACACTCTTTAGACAACAGCGTTCTTGCTCTAAGAGCTGAGTATGGAACATTAAAGCTTACAGATGGCGCACTTCCGACATCGTACCGCTTTTTTGCGGGAGGGATGCACAGTAACAGAGGTTATGGATACAGAAAAATAGGTCCAGTAAATAGCTTAGGCGACCCGCTGGGTTTTGACTCTATCATGGAAGCAACGGCTGAACTTAGATTTAAGGTTTATGGCGATTTTGGAGGCGTTGTTTTTAACGATAACAGCTATGTAGGGGAGGGCGGTGCGCCAAATTATGCAGACGGATACCATAGCGTTGGGTTTGGCATCCGCTACAAAACACCCATCGGACCTATCGCCGTTGATATTGGCTGCGACATCAAAGACCCTCTAAAACAGTATGCACTTCACTTTCACATCGGAGAGCTATTTTGATAAAAAAAACAGTTCTCTTTTTTCAAAACAGCATGCTCTTTTTTGTTCTGCTTGTTTTGTTTACTCTTTTTGTCTTTTTTCAAAAAGATGTTGTTCCATTTTTGGCGCAAAAATATCTTAAAGAGTTTGATGTCACATACAGCTCAATTGAGGGGACGCTTTTTCATGGTGTAGAGATTTCCGATTTCGCCTATAAAGAGAGCATAAAAGCAAAAAAACTCACTCTCAAATACAACTTTTTCTCTCTCTTGCAGCCAACGCCAAGGGTCGCATTTTTAGGAGGCAGTGAAGTTTTTATCAACCTAGATGCGCTTTTGGCTTCTACTGAGGACTCCTCATCTTTTGCTCTAAATATCTCAAAAGCAGAACTTAAAAATGCCACACTCTACTATAAAAATGAGAACCATCTGTTTGATTTGGATGCTACAAATCTTAGCTACAGAGAAGCGTTGGATATAGAAAAACTGGAGCTAAAAGCAAAGACTAGATACGCCAATGGGACGTTTGATGGAGAGGTAAAAGAGAGTGTTTTAAGGGGAAAATCTTCTCTGCAACTCTCCAAAGAGATAGAAAAAAAATATATAGATTTTTTAGAGTACAACCCAAAAAAGCTTCTTCTTGATGTTGTCATAGATACAAAAAAAATCGACCTTCACACAACACTTAAAAATGCCAAGATAAAAGATTTTTCAGATTTTTCTATTGCCGATGCCACAGTTAGCTTCTCTTATCTCATAGAAGAGGGGAGTTTCAGTGTTGATACAACTTATGGTGCATACTATGAAGAGTATGCGGCAAAAATAAAACAGAACGTTTTTGTAGATGCAAATTTTGTGGCACACTCCAAACTGGAAGCAAAAATTACCGATAAGAAAAACAGACTTCCATTTGATACATTTCGTATGGATATCAAGTATGACAATGGTGTAACTGATACGCACTTTAGCGCAAAAGAGATAGAAGCGGATGTCAAAACTCATGATTTTAAGAAGTTTTTCATTGATGCCAACACCCGCTATGCAAAGTTTGATGCAGAGGTTTTGCGAGACAAAAACGAGACATTTATAGAATCAAACATCCATCCAGCCAAAGAGTTTTTGCACTACAAAGAGTATGATTTGAGTAGATTTTCCAAACTTTTCATCACTCTGCATGAGAAAAACCAAGAAATTTCACTCTTTGTCAAGTCAGATATCTTATGGCTCTCAATCTTTGGCAATGAAGAAAAAGTAAAAGGTTACGGCGCTTTTGGTCACTCATTTTATGATTATGAAGTTGATTTGCAAAAGAAAACCGCCAAAGTAAGCACAAAAATAGAGTCACTTTTAACATTTGCAAAAGAGCTTGATGCCAACTTCTCTCAAACCTCTTTTGATGCCAAGATAGAAGCACAATCAGAGATAGATTTTTCAGATACGCTAGAGATAGTAACAAAGATGGATGTACCACTCTATACACTTAAGCTTGATTCCAAAAGCAGTTTTTCGGGCAAAGATGGCACACTGGAGTTTGTATATAAAGAAAATGAACTTACACTTAAAAAGTACAGTTTTGATGTGCAAAATCGCAAAATCTTCTCCAGCAAAACATCAAAGGTTTTTATAAACAAAAACTCAGATATCGAACTCAAAGAGTTTTGGATATTTGACACACTGTTACTAAAAGGTTTGGTTAAAACAGCAGATTTGAGCGCAAATTTTTCACTTAAGAGTGAGAGTTTTAGCTACGAATCGCCCGAAGCAAACCTTTTAGTAAAACTTGACTTGCAAATAGCACTCGATACGCAAAAACAGCGCATTGACGGCTCAGTTGAGATACTTGATGGCACTGTGACATATAAACCAAGAAAGGCATATAGCATTGGCGATGAGGATATCATCATCATTCAAGATATCAAAGAGAGCGTGCAAAAGGGCAACAGAGAGATAAATGTTTTTGTCACATCATCAAAACCCATTGCGTATAAAACAAAAGAGATTTCACTGCTTGCAACTCCAAATCTTTTTGTTCATCAAAAAATGGACTCTTTTGTCGAGATATTTGGTGTTGTAAATATAAAAAGCGGCGAGGTTGTCTTAAGCGATAAAGTTTTCGAGTTTGACGAAAGCGAACTCTATTTTTACGGAGGCAAAGAGATAAACCCGCATCTCAACCTAAATTTGCACTACTACACACTTGATTACATCGATATAGAGATTTTTATCACAAACAAGATGAGTTCACCCGTCATACTTTTCGCATCCAAACCTGCCATGAGCCAAAACGACATCCTCTCCTATATCCTTTTTGGAGAGAGCGCATCGTCTGTTTTTACGACAGAAGGCACATCAAAAACATCACTCAACACGCTTTTGTTAGGCACTGGACTTAAAAAAATGCTAAACGAATCAACAAGTGTAAAGTTTGACACAATCAACATCCTAACAAACAAAGAGGGAACACTAGGATATGAAATAGGCGCACGCCTAAACAAAAAAATCCGCATAGTCTATAAAAACGATACGATTTCAAGCCTTATATTGCAATACAGTTTAAGCAAATCCCTAAGAGTTGACGTCGATATAAAAGAGACAGGACAGGGAGTAAATATCATCTATGCGAAAGATTTTAATCTAAAGCCATAAAAAAAACTTCAAATGGTAATCCTTAAAAACTGAGCATAAATCTCATCGCTATATTTTTGCGGTAATTTGATACTCATTTTAACTTTCCTCTCTTTTTTAACGGCTTATCTTTGGTTTGCAGCAACTCATCTAAAGAGCTAAAAGAGTTCTCTTTGGCTTTTGCGATATCCATAAAATCATCAAGACAATCTAAAACAACAGAGAGTTTTAAAAGTGATTCTAAAGATATCTGTGAGCTGTTTTCAAATCTCTTTAGACTTCCAAGACTCACGCCGCTTTTGCTTGCCAAGCCCTCTTGTGTTAGGTTTAATTCAAGTCTCTTTTGTTTGAAGTTCTTGGCAAGTTGTTCCATTACTGATTTTGGTGTATTTATAGCTAACATATGAACCTCAGATGAAATATAATGGCATTGTAGCTAATATTGTATATCTACAACAGAGGTGAGGGTATCCGTTACAACACACTTCTAACCACAACAAACAATAACATATTTCAGAATAATAAAAAATATAATCAGTTACATAT
>JAOTSA010000177.1 GCA_030247515.1 Sulfurimonas sp.
GCTCTGTTAATTGCTACAAGGTATAATCGCTCTGTTATAAAAAAAATGAAAAAATGAAAGTTTTTGGAATGCAAAAATATTTGATAACATCTAGGGAATTTTACGGCGACACTTTAAGAGAGTTTTGTTCAAATTTGTGTAAACAGTTGGAAAAACATCAGCCAGAGTTTGTTCTTTATCGTGACAAAAACGCACAAAATTATGGTGAAATCGCCACCGCTTTTGTTACAGAGTGTAAGAAATTTGAAAATGTAAAATCTTTTTTGCATCAGGATAGCTCTTTGGCAAAAAAACTTGGTGCAAGTGGCGTACATCTGACTTCTGGGCAATTTGACGCTATAAAAGAAGCAAAAGAGATGGGGCTTTTTGTAATCATAAGTACGCATACGCATGAAGAGGTTTTAAGAGCGCAGATGCTGGGGGCTGATGCCGTTACTTATAGTCCCATCTTTGTCTCTCCAAATAAAGGAGAACCAAAGGGGATAGAGGATTTGAGGGAGCTTTTAGATATTTGTGAGATAAAAGTTTTTGCTCTTGGCGGCATTGTTACACAAGAACACGTAGAGGTAATAGCACAAACAAAAGCTTACGGTTTTGCTTCCATCAGATATTTTTACTAAGTTGACCTGCCAAATATCCGCTGGCAAACGACCATTGGAGGTTGTATCCTCCGCATGGACCATCGAGGTTCATAATCTCTCCGCAAAAGTATAAGCCATTTATGATTTTGCTCTGCATAGTTTTTGGCTCTATCTCTTTTAAATCAACGCCGCCACGGGTAATCATCGCCATTTTAAAGCCGTCGTGTCCGACTACTGTGAGTGGTGTCCAAGCAAGCAGGCTTATAAGTTTTGCTCTGCTTGCTCCCGAGATTTTTTTATAGCTTGTTTGTGGGTCAATCTCTGCAAGCAAACATAACTCATTTGATAGTGCAGATGGGAGTAGGGTTGTTACGAGCTCTAGCATGGAACTGTGTGGATTTTTTGCCGCTGTATCTTTGAGATGTTTTGTAATTTGCTCTTCGTTCATGCCTTTGGTGAGGTTGAGAAGCAGAGGAACTTCTCCATACTCGTCCAAAAGCGGTGTTATCTCTCTGGCAGCGTCAAGTACAACAGGACCTCTTATGCCGCTTTTTGTAAAAATCAAATCCCCATCTGCTCTAACTTTGTTATATTTCTTAATATCAATGCGAAGTTCAACTTTGCCAATAGTGTCGGCACGGCAAGCAGCCACCCATTTCTCTTTGGTGTGAAGCGGCATCATAGCGGGGTGAAGCTCGGTTATTTTGTGTCCTAGCTCTTTTGCCATTTTGTGTCCCTCTCCCTCCGCTCCAAGTGATGGATACCCCAAACCGCCTGTTGCTACTATGACATTTGGAGCATAAAAAACTCCTCTATCTGTCTCAACGCCCTCTATGTTGTTGTCGTTTACAATAATTTTTTCAACTTTTTGCGATGTGAGAACTTCTATGCCAAGACGTTGCATCTCATTTTCAAAAGCGGATAAAATCGTTTGTGAAGAGTGAGAGGTTGGAAAGACTCGAAAGCCATCAGGTGCGTGAGTTTCAACACCTATCTCTTTTAAAAACTGCATCAAAGCTTTGTGGTCAAAAAGAGCAAGGGCATCTTGCATAAAACGCCCATTGCGACCAAATTTCGCCATAAAATCTTCATTTCTAAGTGTATTTGTGAGGTTGCATCGTCCTCCACCCTG
>JAOTSA010000178.1 GCA_030247515.1 Sulfurimonas sp.
GTAAAAATGTGATAAATGTGATAATTTTGCTACAAAATTACACGTGAAAGAGAGCATTTATAAGAGGCAGGTGTTCTAATAAACGAGGCAAATTAGTTGTTTAGTCTCCATTTCTCGTGGTATAATTTGCAGGATATCCTATAAAATAAAAAAATCAAATAAAGAAAGTGAGTCATTTGCTATGGACCGTTATACAAAACAATTAGAGGCTATTAGCTCTTTAATACTATCAATCGCTCCGAAGATAGATTCTGACCTCTCTGTGCGGCTATGGAATGGTGAGATTATCGCCCTTTCTCAAAACAGCAAACAAGATATCGTTTTTTGTATCAATTCGCCAGAGGCGATAAGACGGCTCATATTTGCACCGAAATTGACGACGGTTTTTGAGATTTATGCCGAAAATCTTATCGATATTGAGGGCGGGACACCATTGGCGGCAATACGTCGATGGGATCATATCGGAATGCTTAGTGTTGCACGATCAATGAGCAAGCTAAAGATTCTCAAAACACTATGGCCATTTATTTTCAAGGCCGAAAAAAACTCCGATGCTCATAATCTGGGATATGATAAAATCATCGCAAACAAGATATCTGAGGGTCGTAATGACAAGGATTTGATACAGTTTCATTATGATGTCTCAAATAGATTTTTTTCACTCTTTCTTGATCCAGAGATGGTCTATTCGTCTGGTTACTTTAAAACACCACAAAGCTCCCTAGAAGAGGCACAAATTGCCAAACTCGATATGATATGCAAACGCTTGCGCCTCCAAAAAGGGGATCGCTTCTTTGATGTTGGTTGTGGCTGGGGCGGTCTTGTTTGTCATGCCGCACAGCATTATGGTGTGCAAGCGTATGGCGTGACACTCTCTGAGGCACAATACAATTATGTTCAGGCAAAAATAAAACGGCTTGGACTAGAAGAGAAAGTAACGGTAGAATTACGTGACTATCGTAGCGTGGATGGCTCTGAACGCTTTGATAAAATTGCACAAATCGAAATGTTTGAACATGTCGGACTTGATAACCATGATAAACATTTTGAGCAGATGTATAAACTTTTACGCTCTCGTGGACTCTACCTGCACCAAGCAAGTACACGGATGGCTACTCGTGATATCAAAAATTTTCGCAAAAAAACAGCCTATCAGGATGTTATAACCAAATTTATCTTTCCAGGCGGGGAGCTTGATTATATAGGTTTGACTTTGACAAATTTAGAGCGTCATCGCTTTGAGGTACATGATGTTGAGAGCTGGAGAGAACATTTTCAGTTGACACTGGAAAACTGGACACAGCGACTTTGGGATAGCAGAGAATCAGCGAGAGAGGAGATAGGCTGGCCAAAAACCAGACTATGGCTACTCTATTTTGCTCTCTTTGCCGTCGCATTTGAGCGTAATACCGTGAGTGTTTTTCAAACTCTTGCCTCCAAGCGAAGAACAGGACCTTCTCATCTTCCGCTCACACGAGAAGATTTGTATATCTAAGCCTTTAGGGGCATGGATACGCCTCTGTCTGTTTTGTTGAACTGGTTTTGTTTGCATGTTTGGTGTCACTGCACCACCTTTACTTAACCGCCAACTCCCCTACTGCTGCTATAACCTCTGCGGCTTCTATGCTTTTCATACACTCATGATGTCCCAGAGGACACTCTCTTCTCATGCATGGCGCACACTCATCTCGTGTCTGACGATAATGCTC
>JAOTSA010000054.1 GCA_030247515.1 Sulfurimonas sp.
GGGCTATTTGGCTGCAAAAGTAAAATAAACTTCTTTCATAGCCTAGATCCTGAATCAAGTTCAGGATGACGAAAACTCACAAATCTCGTCATTCCAAGCTTGACTTGGAATCTAATTTTTAGGTTATGAAAGAAGTCTAATATTTAATTTATCTATTTTACTTTTAGTAAGCTTGAGTTTTCATGCCCTCAAATACCCCAGCACCGCTTTTATAACATCGTCGTCATCTTTAGAATCAGACTTTATACTCTCTTTTTTATCGTCACTCTGCGTAATGGTTATATTTTGTCCGTAGTTTGAGATGATTTTTATCTTTTTCTCCAAACATAAGAGCTTGATAACCATCAGTTCAAAAAACTGCTTAGTCGGGGTGTCTAGCTCGCCGAAACGGTCTATTACCTCTTCTTGTATCTCGTATATTTCCACCACTTGTTCGCAGGATGAGAGGCGTCTGTAAATATCAAGACGAAGTCTGTCCTCTTTTACTACCTCATCAGATATATATGCAGAGATGGTGAGTTTTATGTCAACTTTGAACTTTTCTACTTGAACATGATTGCTTAAAAGTTTGATGGCATCTTCTAACATTCTCAAATAGAGCGAATAGCCGATGTTTTTGATATGTCCACTTTGGGCATCGCCTACTAAATTTCCGCCGCCTCGTATCTCTAAGTCATGGTATGCCAAAGCCGAACCGCTTCCAAGGTATGAGTTTGACTCTAACGCCAGAAGCCTTTTTTTTGCCTCATCAGTTAGTTCTTCTTTGTTGTTTACTATAAAATAGGCAAAACCCTCGGTACTTCCACGCCCCACTCTTCCTCTAAGCTGATGCAGATCCGCCATTCCAAACCTGTCTGCACCGTCCACGATGATAGTATTTACTCTGGGCATATGGATACCCGATTCGATGATGGAGGTTGCAAGCATAAGGTCGTATTCGCCTGCTTCAAACTTTAAAAGCTCTTTTTCGGTGTCGGTTGCGGAGATTTTTGAGTGAAGCATGACCACTCTGAGTTCGGGCAGTATCGCTTTTAGTTCGCCCTGCTTTATGGGCATATGGTCTATGGAGTTATGCACATAAAATATCTGTCCACCGCGGCGAATCTCTCGTAAAATCACCTCTTTTATGAGTTTTTCTTCATACTCTTTTACAAATGTTCTCACAGGTTCTCTCTCGCTTGGTGGGGTTAGCAGCTGCGACATGGTTTTTATGGAGCTTAGGGCTTGGTTGAGTGAGCGGGGAATCGGGGTTGCGCTCATGGAGAGAAGATGGACATTGTTGTAAAGCTCTTTTATCTTCTCTTTTTGTTTTACTCCGAACTTATGCTCTTCGTCTATGATTACCACTCCGAGATTTTTAAAATCCAAATCAAAAAGCGCATGAGTTCCCACAACGGCATCTAAAATCCCATCTGCTAATGCTTTAATGATGTTTGTTTTATCTTTTGCGCTCACAAATCTGTCCAGCTTAGCAACCCTTATGCCAAGCGCATCAAATCTTTGAGCCAAAGAGCGGTAGTGTTGTGCGGAAAGCAGCGTTGTAGGAACTATAAGTGCCGACTGAAAGCCTGATTTGTACGCCGCAAATATGGTATTCATAGCCACTTCCGTCTTGCCAAAACCGACATCACCGCTTAGAAGCCTGTCCATGATATGCCCCGAACTCATCTGTGTGATTATCTCATCTATGGCGGTTATCTGGTCGTCCGTGTAATCAAACCCAGAGAGCTTTTGAAACGCCCTTAATTCGCTCTCGTCTATGCTGATTTTTGGTGCGGCTATTAGCTCTCTTGCGGCGGCGGTGTTTACAATCTGTCCTGCAATCTCCATCAGGCGTTTTTTCACACTCTCTTTAAGTTTGCCAAAACTACCTTTGCCAAGTCTGTCAAGCTCTGGGGTTGAGCCGCCTGAAGCTATATAGCGGTCTATGTAGTCGATATTTTCAACGGGAAGCAGTATCTTGTCATCGCCGACATACTTTATAACGATAAAATCTTTCACACCGCCGAGTATCTCTGTCTTTTCAATCCCCTCAAAGATGCCCACGCCGTAATCTTCATGCACGACATAATCGCCGACTTTTAGGTCATCAAGCAGGATAGAACTTTTGCGCTTGCGTCTAAATTTATCTTTTTTGTTGAGCGAAATAACAAGCTCGTCTTTGTCTATAATGTTTAAGACATAGGGAGCATAGATGACTTTGATGCCCTTTGTATCGTAAAGTCTAGCTTGTTTTACAACCGCCTCGTTGGATGCTATAACAGTTATCTTTTTATCTTTATGAACAGTTATGAGTGCCATGGCATCAGTAACTGCCAACTCTTTGCACTCATCATTTTGTGGCAAAATCTCTAAGTTAAAAGATGCACGACTAAGCATCGGGTTGTTCAGCGCATAGGCATCGACTAAAAGCGCATCCAAATTTCGTATAAGTTTTGCGTTTTTACCCTCTAAAAAGTTTGATGCCATCTCGCCCAGATACCAAAGTCCAAGCGAGGCGATATCGTAAGAAAGAGAGTTAAAATCGCTCTTTTTTACCCTTGCATCAAGAGTGTTAAACGCCTCTTCATCCAAAGAAAAAAACGCTGCATTTATCTCTACGCTCTCAAGCTCCTCGCCCTGCGTGCGCTGGGATTCTAGCTCAAAATACTTTATCTGCTCTATCTCATCATCAAAAAGAGAGATGCGAAGCGGCATTTTGCTTGCACTCGGGTAGATATCTATAATGTCGCCTCGAAAGGAGACTTCACCCTCCACTTCTACCATATCCACAAAGCTGTATCCCCAAAAAAGAAGAAGCTCTTTAAACTTTTTCAGCTCTATCTTTGCGCCAAACTCCAACACCGTACTTTTTAAAAGTTCCTCTTTTGGAAGATGAAAAAGGAGTGTTTTAAGCGGCGAAATGATGAGAGGCTTTTTCTTTGCAGTGTAGTACTTTCTAAGGCATGAAAAAAGCTCATGAAGCTCCTCTTTATAAACTCTTAAATCATCTCCAAATGTCGCTCTTAAATCGGGAAAAACAACGACTTCTCTTCCGTAAAATTTGGCAACGCTCTCAAGCTCAAGCGACTCTTTATGGTCTTGACAGATAAGCACCTCAAGATTTTGACCTCTTTTAAAATAGTCAAATAGTATATTTTGCGACACTTGGGTGCTCCTTCAAAAACTTCTCTACAACGCTAAAAGAGCCAAAAACAAGATAGTTTTGTTCCTCTTTTATCTCTTTAAAAATCGTTCGTTTTATGCCCAAATCATCAAGCGCATTTTGGATTTTTTCTATATCTTCAACTCTTTGGTTCACAACCTCTATAATCTCCACGCCCAAAACAATCGGCTTCAAAATAGACAAAATCTCTTTATAGTTTTTATCTCTGTAACTGTTATAGATAAGCGTAAATTTCTCTCCCACCAACGCCTCTGCTATGCTTGCGGCGGCAAGTGCGTTGTGTCCGACATCGACTATGACATTTTTGGCAACTCGGCTTAGTCGCCCAAAGAGCTTTGCATTTTTAAAATCATCCGCTTTGTAACTCACACCAAAAAATTTCAATGCCGTAATGCTAAGAGAGAGATTTTGCACAAGATATGGAGCTAAAGAGAGATTTTTGCTTATCTCCAAAATATTTTTTTTGTCATCTTCATCCAAAAGTTCATCTACTCTGTAGATATTTTTATCTGCCAAACTTTGAGCTACTTCATAAACCTCATCAAATCGCTGATTTGCGATTATGGCACTATTTTGGATGGCATTTAACTTTGTTGTTGCGATTTGCTTTATATCTGTTCCTAAAAACGCTTCATGGTCGTAAGCGATAGGCGTGACAAGTGTTAGCACCTTAGGAAAAACAGCCGTTGCATCATGCTCGCCGCCAAGCCCCGCTTCCATAACAACATACTCGCACTCGCTAAAAACCAACATTGAAAGAAGCGTGGTATATTCAAAATAACTAAGTTTCTCGGCATCTTCTTTGCTTAAAAGCTTCTGTAGCTCCTCATGGGCATTTTGCAACTCTTCATCGCTTGCATTTTTTCCATCCAGCCATATCCTCTCGTTAAACTCCAAAATATGCGGAGAGGTGTAGTGTCCTACATGATAGCCGTTTGCAAAAAGTGCGGTAGCCAAAAATCGTCCCGTCGTACCTTTGCCGTTTGTGCCGATAATGTGTATGATTTTGGGGATTTTTAAAGCGTGTTTTATGGTCTCATAAACTCTGGGCATCCGTGAGTAGTCTATCTCATCGTAGTAGAGCGGTTTGGTGTTTAGATACTCTTGTAGGCTCACTTAGTTTCAACCCTATTTCTGCCATTTTGCTTTGCTTTGTAGAGTGCTTCATCAGCCGCTTTTATAGTACTTTGAAGTGAAAAACGAGTTTTTCGCTCACTCACACCACAGCTGACGGTAAGTTCAATACGGCGTTCTTTGTACATCATACGTGCATTTTGAACTTTGCTTCTTACCTTGTCTGCAAAAATAACACCTCCATCCAAATCAGTCTCTCCTAAAATCGCTATAAATTCTTCCCCTCCATAACGCCCGACAATATCCACGTTTCTTGCCTCTTGCTTAAGTATCTTTGCAAAAGTAAAAAGAACTGCATCGCCAGCATCATGCCCGTATGTATCGTTTACAGCTTTAAAAAAATCTAAATCAAAGAAAACTACAGTAAAGTTTTTCTGATATCGTGCAAACTCTGCCTCTTTGATATTCATAAACTCATCAAGCGCACGCTTATTAAAGAGCTTTGTCAAAAAATCCTCTTTAGATTGCTCTTTGGCACGTTCAAGCTCTTGCTCCAACTGTTCCACTCTCTTGCTGAGAATCGCAACTTCACCGCTATGTTTTTTCAAATCTTTTGTCAGAGCCTGCGTATTTTCTTCAAGCGCAACCGCTATAGTATAGAGCTTTTTATGTGCAATCGCAAAGTTGGCAATGCCACTTCCGTTGTAGCTCTCTAGCTCTTTTTTAATCTTTTGTATCTCTATGGTGGAGTTATCAGAACTCTCAATCATCTCAATAAGTCTTAGCGAGAGCTTGTCAAGTACACCATCAATCGACTCAATCATCTCTTTAACACTCTGTTTGTCGAGAGCTATACGAAGCGATATGGCAGATTTTATCTCCGCTTCAATACTGCTACTCTCTAATAAAGATGGGTCTTTTTTGATTTTTTGGCTGATGGTAGCAATCTTCTCATTTACCTCTGAAGCGATGGAGGGAACAAGCGAAGCCACAAGAAGCGATGCTACATTAGAGAGTTCAAATGGCTTTGACAATGCAAAATTTGCATTTTGAAGATTTAGATTTTCAACTGTTTTTCTTAAATTAGTTGTGTCAACAGCACCTAAGAGTTTTAATTTTTGCAAAAAAGTATCATCATACGTTGTGATAAAATTGATCCACAACTGTCTATATTGATCAATCTCGGCAGGTGAAGATGTGCGGTTTAAAAGTTCAAGGCTTTTTCTCGCCAACTCCGCTGCCTCTTTGTTGTGTAGTGCTTCAACAACCTGAAGCACACGTCTGGTAAAAACAGTTTGTGATTCCAGAAGGTTTGCGCAATGCGATGGAGTGGTTCTGTTGAGCCTTGAGATCAAAAAATGGGCAAATTCTGAGATGGTTTTGAGGTGGTATTTTTTGAACTCTTCTTGAAACTCTTTGTTAAGCATAGACTTAAATTTATCCAGCTTTGAGCAATCTTCCACGTTAAAACCAGCTTTAGATGCCTCTTTGCAAAAAGCTTCCGCATAAAAGTCAGGAGTGAGAAGCTTGCCCTCCAATTCCAATCTCTTGATACTTTTTTTTATAATCTCTTGGATATTCATATTAAGTCCTTAACTCCCTATTTTTTAGCTCTTGCTCCCTCGGCAGAAGCTTGTGCTACAAAAGCACGAATTGCTCTTTGAGCAGCAAAATCGATAGCATTAAACCTCTCTTGATCTGTAACAATCGCATTTGGAGCTACAGAAAAATCATGAAAACCTTTTGTCTTGTAGTTTTTTGTTTTCCCTTTTGAGTCTCTAACTATATGAAGCATAATACTCATTCTGTATCCAGTGACATAACCGTTTGTGTCATAAACAACAGGGGTATATTTGGGTGTTTCCATACTGATGACGAGATGCGAATCTGAAAAATCCCTTGTTGTCAACGATGCTTGAAATACCTCAATAACCGCCTTGTCCATAGCATCTTTTATCACAACCGTGTTTTGTGGATCTTCAGCGGAGACAACAACGCTTGTGCTAACTTTTTCTCCCATTACATCTCGAGAAAACTTTGCATTTGGAGCGTAGCCGCATCCGCTTATAGCAACAAGAGCAAACAAAAGCAAAAAAGTTTTTTTGATGCTAGAAGATAATTTCAAATTAATCCTTGATTACCAGATTTACCAATTTTTTAGGAACAACTATCTCTTTGACTATAGTTTTACCCTCAAGCCATTTTGCCACGCACTCTTTTGCCATCATGATTATCTCGTCATTTGGTGCATCAGGAGAGACTTCTATCTCCGCTCTTGCTTTTCCGTTTATGGAGACACCCAAAATGATACTCTCTTGTATAAAAACTTCTTCTAAAACTCTCTGCGAAGTGAGATTGTTAAGAGAGAAACAACGACTGCTTATCTCCGAACATGTATGCGGAATTACAGGCTCCATGATAGAAGTAAGTATCCAATACGCTTCACTCCATACAGCGGCGTTGCTTTGAGCATTTAGAGCGTTCATCGCTTCCATTACACCTGCTATCATGGTGTTAAAAGTATATTTTTCATTGTAAACATCGTTTGCACGCACCAATGCTTCATACACTTTTTTTCTGGCAAACTTCTCTTCTTTGCCTAGTGCGCTATGATTTATCTGAGGAATCGTCTCCGACTTTAGTACATTTGCGCTTCTCTCATAAAATCTTTTGATAAATCTGTACGCTCCCTCGACGGCACTGTCGTTCCACTCCAGCTCTTGCGTCGGAGGTGCGGCAAAAAGTATGAAAAGTCTAGCCGTATCTGCACCGTACTTTTCGATGATAGCATCAGGGTCAACCGTATTGCCTTTGGATTTGCTCATCTTTGCACCGTCTTTTAAAACCATACCTTGAGTAAGAAGTCTCTCAAACGGTTCATCAAAACTGATATATCCCAAATCACGGAACACTTTTGTGAAAAATCTTGCGTACAAAAGATGTAAAATCGCATGTTCGATTCCGCCGATGTAGTGATCCACCGACATCCAGTATTTGATTTGCTCTGCCGAAAACGCCTCATCTTCCCAATTTTTAGGAGATGCACAAAAGCGTAAAAAGTACCAGCTAGACTCGACAAAAGTATCCATAGTATCGGTCTCACGCAAAGCATCTTTACCGCAAGATGGGCATTTGCAGTGCTTCCATGTCGGATGTTTATCCAGCGGATTTCCCTCTCCTGTAATTACGATATCTTCAGGAAGGGCGATAGGAAGATTCTCTTTTTTCTCCATCACCAAACCGCAATCATCACAGTGAACAAACGGGATAGGCGCACCCCAGTATCTCTGGCGGCTCACTCCCCAGTCTTTTAGCTTAAAATTTGTCTTTTTTGTGCCGATGCCAAGAGCCTCAAAATGCTCTATGATTTTCGCCTGCGCCTCTTTAGAGTTAAGCCCATCAAACTGCTCAGAAGCAAAAAGCTCTCCCACTTCAGTAAATGCTTTTGTATTATCCGCTTCACCGCCAAATGGTTTTATAACAGCATTTATAGACAAATCGTATTTTTTTGCAAAATCAAAATCTCTCTCATCATGTGCAGGAACCGCCATAACCGCACCGCTTCCATAGTCCATAAGAACAAAGTTAGCCACCCAAACAGGAACACTCTTTTTTGTCAAAGGATGCACGACGCTTAGATTTAGAGCAACACCGCTCTTCTCTTTTTGTCTATCGATGGAAGAGGCGTTTTTCATAGACTCTATCTGCTCTCGTGTGTTGTCGTCCAAAAGAGAGTTTTGAATCATGTAAGACACTATCTCATGCTCAGGAGCAAGTGCCGCATAACTCACACCATAGATAGTATCTGGACGAGTTGTAAAGACCTCAAAACCATCAAATTTACTACTTAGTCTCTCTTGTGAAGCCTCATCAAAAGAGAACTTAAACTCCAAACCGTACGATTTGCCTATCCAGTTCTCCTGCATAGTCAAAACTTGTTTAGGCCAGCCGCCCTCAAGTTTTGCCAAATCCCTCAACAGTTCATCGCCATAATGGGTAATCTTGAAGTAGTACTGATTCATATCTTTTTTGACGACTTGAGTGTCACATCTCCAGCAAGAGCCATCGATTACCTGCTCATTTGCCAAAACAGTGTGACAACTAGGACACCAGTTTAAAAACCCTTTTTTGCGGTAAAGAAGCCCTTTTTCATACATATCAATGATAAAACCCTGCTCAAACTTTGTGTAAAGCTCATCACTTGTTGCAAGTTCACGCTCTTTTGAAAATGAAAATCCGAGCGATTTAAACTCGCCTTTCATGTAGTCGATGTTACTGTAAGTCCATGTTTTTGGATGTGAGCCATTTTTGATAGCCGCATTTTCAGCAGGCATTCCAAAACTGTCAAAGCCGATTGGATGAAGAACATTGAAACCCTGTTGGCGGTAGTATCTGGCAAATGCGTCGCTTATAGTATAGTTTCTGACATGCCCCATATGAAGTCGTCCGCTTGGAAACGGAAACATACTGAGGATATATTTTTTTGCTTTTGTAAAATCTTCACTCGGCTCAAAACTGCCATTTTGCGCCCAATACTCTTGCCACTTTTTCTCTAACTCTTTTGAACTATACTCCAAAACTAACTCCTAATACTCTTCACGATTTTTTGAACTCTCTATATAGATAAGACCTATAGAGAAGAGATTTGCTATAAGCGCACCTATTGCTAAAGCGATAGCCCACTCCAGATTTCCGACAACTTCAAGATAGATAAATGCGGGGATAAGATGCAGGTCTGCAACAAGTGAGGATGCCAAAAGCTCGGCAGAGAGAAGATTTCTTACACCTATTTTTAAGAATGTAGAAACAAGATTTAAGCTGCCTGCAACAAAAAGAGCCACAGAACTATGTTCATATAAAAACCCCGCAATTGATGTTAAACTCATCAATGAAAAAAACACATAGATTACTTTGCCCCAATCCATAATAACACCTTGACTTTAAAAATTAATTGTGGGGATTATACAAAAAAGTATCTTAATACCAAATGCAATGAGCCGTACGTGGCTCGCTGCATTGATTGTGGATTGTGTTACATCACTCCAGATTCGAACTGGTTTCTCATCTTCTCTTTTTCTGCCTCTCTTTTTGCTTTTTCAGCAAGATTGACATGGTACTGTTTCACATCAAATCCTAGAAGAAGCAACATTGGAGAAGCAACAAAGATAGAGGAGTATGTCCCAATAGTGATTCCAACCAAAAGAGTAAATGCAAACGCATGGATAATCTCACCACCCCATACAAAGAGCGTAAAAACAACAAAAAGAGTTGTAAGAGAGGTAAGCGCTGTTCTTGAGAGCGTGTTTGTGATGGAGTCGTCAATAACTTCAGCAAACTCCTCATCTCTGCCTTTTACTATCCCCTCACGGATACGGTCAAAAACGATAATAGTATCGTTAAGCGAATATCCAAGGATAGTTAGAAGTGCAGCTAAAACGTCAAGATTTACCTCAAGCCCTACCAAAGCAATTGCCCCGATAGCTATGGAGATATCATGAACAAGCGCCAAAACAGACGCAAGTGCAAATCTCCACTCAAAACGAAATGCAACATAGACTAAAATCCCCGCAATTGCTAAAACAAGAGACATAATCCCTTTTTCTTTAAGCTCACTTCCGACCTTTGGACCAACGATATCAACACGGCGAACTTCAAAATCACCTGTGCCTTTTAGCGTCTCTCTTGTTACATCGCCCACATCGACGACAACATCTCCCGTTGTCGTTCTCATACGGATAACCACCTCATCAGCAGAGCCAAACTCTGTGATACTTGCACCCTCAAAAGTCTCGTTACTTTTTAGTTTTTCGCGCATCGCATCGATGGGAGCTGTGGCTGTGTACTTCACCTGAACAATCGTTCCACCTGCAAAGTCAACACCGTAGTTAAGCCCTTTTACTGCCAAAATAGCAAACGAACTTACAATCAAAGCGATAGAAAAGAACATCGCCAGTTTTGATTTGCCCATAAATCCAAGGGTTTTTGTGTATCTAAAAAATTCCATAATTACCCCCTAATCCCGAACCAAAAAAGGTTATTTTTGCTCTTTTTCATCTTCTCTTCAAGCATCTGGTAAATCCCGTGCGTTCCCAAAATCGCCGTAAGCATCGACGCCAAAATACCGATACTAATAGTTATAGCAAACCCTTTGATAGCACCCGTTCCATAAGCATAAAGCACAACAGCGGCGATAAGCGTGGTGATATTTGCATCCAAAATCGCACGCATCGCATTGGAGTAACCATCTTCTATGGCTTTGTGCATCGAGACACCTTGATGTAACAACTCACGAATCCGTTCAGAGATGATAACGTTTGCATCCACCGCCATACCGACAGTGAGGACTATTCCTGCCATTCCGGGGAGTGTAAGCGTTGCGCCAAAGAGGCTCATTACCGCTACAATTATCAAGATATTTGCAAACAGAGCTATATTTGCGATAACTCCCGCCATTCTGTAGTAAACAACCATAAAAACCACAACAAGCCCAAACCCGCCTAAAAGTGCAATCATACTAGCCTCGATACTATCAGCACCTAAACTCGGTCCAACAGAGCGTTTTTCCATGACATAAATCGGCGCCAAAAGTGAGCCAGAACGAAGAGCAATCGCCAAATCTTTGGCTTCTAAAACAGTATAGCTACCAGAGATTTGTCCGTTTCCACCACCGATACGCTCGTTGATAACAGGTGCAGAATAAACCTTGCCATCAAGCACGACAGCCAAACGCTTGCCAACGCTCTTGCCTGTAAAGTCACCAAATATCTGCGCACCCTCTGCATTGAGTGAAAAGCTTATTAGCGGACGGTTATTTTGGTCAAAACCAACATTGGCATCAGTTAGCATACCGCCATCAAGTACTGGAATTTCACGCACAAGATATTTGATATTTGGATTTGTAACATCTTCTAGTATCACATCGCCATAAGCGGCAGCATCACTTTTACTCATGTTGCCAACTCTCCCCGCTCTCTCCTCATCCACAGCCATAAGTTCCAGTTTTGCCGCACGAGAGATAAGTTCTCTTGCTCTTTGCTCATCCTCTGCATTTTTGATGCCAGCAAGCTGCACAAGAATTTTCTCATCCCCTTGTCGTGCGACAATAGGCTCAGACAAACCAAACTGGTCAAGCCTGTTTCGAATCGTCTCAATAGCTTGAGAAATCGCCTGTTCTTTGGTTCTTATCACCTCTTCGCTTGTGAGCGTTAAAGAGACACTCTCCCCTGCAACAGCGACAACAGCACCCTTAATCTCATGCAAAAAAGTTTGTATTGTCTTTGCATCATCTTTGTCCAAGAGTGTAAAAGAGATATGTTCTGCATCAAAAGATAGTCCATCAATGAGAATCTCTTTTTTTTCCGTGAAATATTTGATGCTTGCAGCAATAGACTTTATGCGCGATGCGACTGCATCCTCGGTTTTAACACCAAGAAGCATATGAAGTCCACCTTGAAGGTCAAGACCGAGTGCTATTTTTTTGCCGTCTTGCGTTTGGAGAAGCGATGGAGCAGAGAAGAAGAGACCAAAAAAAATCGCTACGGCAAAGATAACTATGCGATAATTAAGCTTCATCCTCGTACTTTCTGATAACAGAATCTTTTGTTATCTTTACGATACTTTCGTCGTTTATTTTTACACTTAAAAACTGCTCTTCAACTTTGTAAACAACTACAATAAGCCCTCCAGCGGTAATCACTCTATCACCTTTTTTAAGAGCCATAATCATCTCTTGACGGGTCTTTGCCTCTTTTTGTTGTGGACGGATAATTACAAAGTACATAATTGCAATTAAAAATACAAATGGCAAGAGTTGTGCTAATACTTCCATATTTTGGGGTTTCCTTGAATTAAAATGCGGCGATTATACAAAAAATATAGTAACAAAACACTGAATACTGCTATAATTTTGTTCAAAAACAAAGTAGAGAATAATGAGAGAACAAATACAAAACATTAGAAACAACTATAATGAGAAGCTATTTGATTTGGTATGCGGGGCTATAACCGCACTTCTTTTTAGTGCATTTCTCTATCTTGAACATTTCGATATCACACTCAAACTCCTTAACACACTCTTTGGACTTTTCGCCATAACACTTCTTCTGTACATCCCAAAAAGAGCCGTTTTGGTTGCTGGATTTTTCATAGGACTTCTATGGTTTTACTGGATAGGTTA
>JAOTSA010000055.1 GCA_030247515.1 Sulfurimonas sp.
ATTTTAATCTATGCAATTGGTTTTATAGTAGCAGAAATGTTAGCACTTGTAGCATATTAAGAAGCATTGGAAGATTTAATAAGAATAGTGTGGTCAGAGTTTTACTTTTTGGCAGATCAGAATTTATCAACCAACTAACACCAGTAAGGAAGTGCTATGACTTTATATTTAGAAGATTCTTTAGACATGACAATCGGAAAAACATTGGATATTATTCAAAAAAGAATAATGCAGAAAACAACATACTTTGGAGTAAAAACTCTAAAAAATCCTATGGATTATTGGGTTTATCAAGAAATCATATTTGAACATAAACCTGATGTCATTATCGAAATTGGTAACAACTGGGGAGGAAGTACCCTTGCGTTAGCACACTTGCTTGACAACATTGAGCATGGAAGAATCATTGGCATAGATATAGACCATTCTAAAATTACCGATGTCGTACGTAATCATCCAAGAATTCATTTTATTGAAAATAGTGCCATAGAAGCTTTTTCTGAAGTACAAGCTTTAATTGAACCTCATGAAAAAGTTTTGCTTATAGAAGATAGTTCTCATACCTATGAAAATACATTGGCTGTTCTAAAGCTCTATAGTCCTTTTGTAAAACTGGACGACTACATCATAGTAGAAGATAGCATTTGTCATCATGGACTGAATGTTGGTCCATCGCCTGGACCATATGAAGCGGTAGAAACGTTTGTTCAAGAAAATCAAAACTTTGTTGTAGATAGAGAAAAAGAATCTTTTTTAATTACATGGAATCCAAAAGGATTTTTGAGAAAGATAAGAGACTAATTGTATGCATGCTTCATCACTGGAAAATATGCAAAAAGCGTATGAAAGATACATCAAAACTTTTTCTTGGAAGAAACAAACCATTGATGTTATAGATATCGGCGGGGCAAATGTAAACGGAAGCTATGCAGATATATTTTCTACCGCTCAGTTTAATTATAAAGCCGTAGATATTTATGCTGGAGAAGGTGTAGATGTCGTCCTAGAGGACCCTTATGTGCTACCTTTTAAAGATAATAGTATAGATATTATTATCAGCGGTCAAGCTTTTGAGCATGTGGAATATTTTTGGAAACTCTTTAGTGAATTCTCACGTGTTCTTGCTTACGATGGATTTATTATACTTATAGCTCCATCAGCTGGACCTATACATAAATATCCCGTAGATTGCTATCGTTTTTATCCAGATGCTTATGCAGCATTGGCAAAATTAACACATTTGCACTTAGTAGATGTTTGGCGAGATACTCGGGGACCTTGGGATGATTTAGTGGGTGTATTTACTAAAGACCCTTTAGTAGAAAAATATAATTTCAATGCTCAAAAAAATACAACGATAGTATTTGATATAAACAGATATGAAAAATTTACTATGCCCGCATTTTATAATAACGAAAATGCTATAGAAGGTGCTGAAAAAATAAAAGGAGATATCAACTATATCGATGTTATTCAAAAAATACATGATGTGCTAAATCCAAAGTTTTATTTAGAGATTGGTGTTAGATTTGGGCGTAGTCTTAAAATTGCGAAGTGTGATTCCATAGGGATTGACCCTGTCCCTGATGTATCTGTGGTGCTTAAAGAAAATCATAAGTTATTTAAAATGACAAGTGATGACTTTTTTGAATTTTGTGTGGATGCAGAACTTAAAAATAGAAAAATAGATTTGGCTTTCATAGATGGAATGCACCTTTTTGAATTTGTTTTAAGAGACTTTATAAATATTGAAAAATATGCCTCATCCAATACTGTGGTGATTATCGACGATGTAAATCCAAATCATTCTATACAAGCGAGTAGAGAGCGAAAATCTAGAGTTTGGACTGGCGATGTATGGAAAATAAAAAAATGCCTCGAAAAGTACAGACCTGATTTGAATATTGTCAATTTAGATACTTTACCGACAGGTTTGTTGGTAATTAGTAATCTAAAACCAAACAATAAAGTACTAGAACAGAAATATAATCCGATTGTAAGAGAATTTACTAGTTTGGTTGTGGAGAGCGAAAATGATTCTGTAATAACAAGAGCAGATTCAATCAATCCTGAAGATAAGTTTTTTTGGCAAGCGATGTTAGACATCTCTAATATAAAACTCCACAATGTTCAAATCAAAAACCTGTTAAATTTTGTGCCTGCTGATTTGTCTGTTATAGTGATTAATTATAATATGTCAAGAGAACTACCGAAAACCTTATACACTTTACAATCAAGTTATCAAAGAGATATAAAAGATAAAATTATTGAAATTATAGTTGTTGATAATGGATCAACAGAACCGATAGAGATACCTGTAGAATTTACAAATGTAAAATTGATACTAGTAGATTTTAAAGATGTTTCACCTGCAAAAGCTATCAATATAGGGATAAAGAAAGCAACATCCAATTTAATAGGCGTGATGATAGACGGTGCTAGAATGGCTTCACCTGGTATATTTAAATATGTTTTTGAAGCGTCTAAAATTTCAAAAAGACCGATAGTATCTACTTTGGGATTTCATTTAGGGCATGATGTTCAGATGAAAACAGTCTCGCATGGCTACAATCAAGAGTTTGAAGATAAATTACTAGATGTAGTTGACTGGAAAAATAATGGATACGAATTGTTTAATATCAGTGTTTTTGCTGGATCAAGTGCAAAAGGCTGGTTCTGGTCGATTGCTGAAAGTAATGCTTTGTTTATGACTAAAGAAATGTGGTCTGAGTTGGATGGATATGATGAAGAATTTAAAACACCAGGTGGTGGTTTAGTTAATTTAGATACTTATGCTAGAGCACTAGAACTACCAAACAGTGATTTTTTTACTTTACTTGGAGAAGGAACTTTTCATCAAGTTCATGGAGGAATTGCGACAAATTCCAAACAAGAAGATGTGCAAAAATTAGGTTTTCATAGTGAATATAAAAATTTAAGAGGAAAAAATTTTCAAATAAATTCAAGACAGACACAATATCTTGGTTCATTTCACAAAACAATTGTGAAAAATAGACCTTGAAATTAAAGTTGTATAGAGGCTGTTTTAACTCTTCTTTTGTTTCAAAAAAATCTAGCCCATGTGCCTCTCTTTTTAAAAAATGTATTATAACTGAGCTTTGTTACAAAGGGTTTAGGGTAAGACCTCTTTTTTGATAAGTTTGAATATCACATATTTTTTTTAAGATTAGAAATTGTAATATTTATGTAATATTTAAAGAGTGTTGTTTTACATTAAGGTTATTTTATCTAATAATCAAAGTGGAGGTAAGTATATGCAAAACTTATACAAAGAAAAAAAAGTTAGAAGTTTCTACTTTTTTCTGCTTATAACCGCTGTGCCTCTTGTTGGCGTCATAATCATCTTCTCTCTTATGCACATTCATGTCAAAAACAATATGGAGTTTATATCTCATGAGCAAAGAGGTCTTAAGATAGTATCTCAGATACAAAAAAGTGTTTTGGATATACAAAAAATGAGGGGTTTGGTCTGTATAGATTGTCCAAATCAAGAGACACTTGAGAAGATAGAACTGCTAAAAAATGTGATTGTAGAGGATATGGATGCTCTAAAGGGTGTAGTTACTACTTTGGATGACCATACACCTCTAAAAAATGAGCTTTTGGCGTTTGTCTATTTTGTGAAAACTAGCAGATTTGAGTATCTTAATTTTAAAGAGTTTACTGACATAGTAGATAGTTTTATGTCGTTTTCAAGCTACATCTCCTACCACTGTAAGCTTATACTTGAGCCTGACTTAAATAGGTATCTTTTGGTGGAAAACATCATTTCTCTTTTTCCTTCGCTGATTGAATACAACGGTCAAATCAGAGCAGTTGCGGCAAGCACAAAAGATAACAGTATTATCCCCGCAAAAAAACAGCATATCGCTATAGAGCTAAATAAAATTCAAGAGAGAATGAAAAAGATAGAGTTCAACCTCTATATACTGCAAAAAACACTAAACAGTTCTGAGTTGGAAACGACTTATGAACATATGAAAAAAGCACAGGAAAATATAGTAAATTTTGCAAAAAAAGAGCTGCTTGACACCGATGGAGTATCTATCGAACCAAACGGAATATTTATGCAGATAACCCAAAATGTGGACTTTATAGTAGCTTTGTACGACATAACCCATAAGATTTTAAAAAGTGACTTGGATAAAGAGCTTAAACAAAACAGCCAATATCTCTTTTATATATTTTCATCTGGACTTATCTGCGTTATATTTATCGTTTTTATCAATAAAAAATTTTATTTGAAAAATAAAAAATATATAGAAAAGATAGAGGAGTTAACCATCACGGATGGGATGACGGGACTATATAACAGAAGATATTTTGACGAGATGTTTGAAAAGAGTTTAAAAATCCAGCAAAGAACAAAACAGACGCTTATCTTTATCATTTTTGACATTGACTTTTTTAAACAGTACAATGATACTTATGGGCATCAGGCAGGGGATGTCGCTATAAAAACAATCGCACAAAGTACAAAAGAGTCTCTTAGACGAGCGGGCGATATGGCTTTTAGGCTTGGAGGAGAGGAGTTTGGAATCTTGTGTATTGGCATGAATGAATCAGAGGCATTGCCGTTTGCAGATGGAATAAGAAAAAATATAGAAAACAGAAAAATTGAGCATAAAAGCAGCTATGTAAGTCGCTATTTGACTGTCTCAATGGGTGTCATAGTCATCGAATCAGGGATGATAAAAAGCACAAGCGAGATATACAAATGTGCTGATGATGCTCTTTATCTGGCAAAAGAGAGCGGACGTAATCAAGTTGTGTTTCATGATATAGTCTAAAATCTGTCGTTTTGCTCTTTTTGCAAAGAAAAATTTTAATTTATACGGTATTGTATAAAATTTATACAATATAACGCTATGATGATAGATGAAAAATCGTACAATTTCTCTATCACAACAGTGAAATACATTTTTTAAGGAGTGTACCATGTCTTACTTGGTTCCTACAGAGTTTGTTACAAAAATGGTGGATGCGGGCGAGTCGAAAGTCTATATGTCCACAAAAGATACGCTTATCAGAGCTTTTATGGCAGGAGCTATTTTGGCACTTGCGGCGGCTTTTGCCATTACGGTCTCTATGTCCACGGGTTCGCCGCTTGTAGGTGCAATGCTCTTTCCTGTTGGTTTTATCATGCTCTATCTTATGGGCTTTGACCTTTTAACTGGTGTTTTTGTTCTTGTTCCTTTGGCACTCATCGACAAACGCCCTGGGGTTACGGTGAAACAGGTTCTTAGAAACTGGGGGCTTGTTTTTGTGGGTAACTTTGCGGGTGCGTTGCTTGTGGCGTTTATGATTTCGTTTATCCTTACTTACGTGTATCAGATAGAACCTGGAGAAGTTGGTAAAAAGATAGCAACTATCGGTGAAGCAAGAACGCTTGGGTATCAGCAACACGGTATTTGGGGCTGGATGACGGTTTTTATCCGTGGGATGCTTTGTAACTGGATGGTCTCTATGGGCGTTGTTGGTGCGATGATTTCAACTACTGTAAGCGGAAAGGCTATCGCTATGTGGATGCCCGTTATGCTCTTTTTCTTTATGGGCTTTGAACACTCCATCGTTAATATGTTCTTGTTTCCATTCTCTATGATTATGGGTGGCGGCTTTACTGTTGGGGATTATCTTTTATGGAATGAGCTTCCTGTTGCTCTTGGAAATCTTGTCGGCGGGCTTGCATTTACAGGTTTGACGCTCTATGCAACCCACATTAAAACGGGTGCAAAAAGAAAACTGAGCTGATGCTTCTATGAAAAGCCGCTTAGAACTCTCCATCTCCCAGTACTCAACTGGGGGACGCAAAGATGTAAATCAAGATTTTCACGATATCTGCATCCCAAATGAGCCGCAGCTTACACTCAAAGGTGTTGCCATCGCCATCGCTGATGGTATCGGCAGCAGCAGTGTAAGCCAAATCGCCTCCAAAACAGCCGTTACCTCTTTTTTGATGGACTACTTAAGCACGCCTGATGCGTGGTCTGTCAAAAAATCAGCCCTTAGAGTTTTGGGTGCTGCAAACTCTTGGCTTCACTCCCAAACCATGCAAAGCAACTACTCCCATGACAAAAACAGAGGCTATGTCTGCACCTTCAGCGCAATGGTGCTTCGCTCAAGCAGTGCCTACATATTTCATGCGGGCGATACTCGCATCTACCGTTTGCGTGAGGGTGTGATGGAACAGCTTACACAAGACCATCGTCTGTGGGTCTCACGAGATGAGAGTTACTTAAGCCGTGCGTTGGGGATGGAGCCGCATGTGCGGATGGACTATAGCAGTTTTAGCGTGGAGGTGGGGGATGTCTTTGCCTTTATGAGCGATGGCGTTTATGAGTTTGTGAGTGATGCGGTGATGGCGGATACTATAGATAAGTATCAAGACGCATTTGAAGATGTTGCAAAGAGTATCGGTGAGATGGCATTTGAGATGGGAAGTGACGACAACATCACTATCCAGCTTGTGCGTGTTGATGCGTTGCCAAAAAAAGAGGTCAAAGAGATTTACAAGCAGATTGAAGAGAAGCCATTTGCGCCTCTGCTTGAAGCAAGAGAGGAGTTTGAGGGCTACACTATCGTGCGTGAGCTTAGTGCGAGCAGTAGAAGCCATGTCTATCTGGGAGTGGACAAAGAGAGCGGTGCGTCAGTGGTACTTAAAATCCCATCCATTGATATGCGTGGCGATAAGGCATACTTAGAGCGATTTTTGATGGAAGAGTGGGTGGCTAGACGCATCAGCAGTCCCTATGTTTTAAAAGCTTACATACCATCACGCAAAAAAAACTACCTCTATAACACTTTGGAGTATGTTGAGGGGCAGACACTTTCACAGTGGATTATAGACCATCCGCATCCATCGCTTGAGACGGTGCGCCAAATGGCGGAACAGATAGCAAAAGGGCTTTTGGCACTGCATCGTCAAGAGATGGTGCATCAAGACTTAAGACCGCACAACATCATGATAGAGAGTTCAGGCACGCTCAAAATCATAGACTTTGGCGCAACAAGAGTAGAGGGCATCATGGATGTAAATATCCGACTTGAGCAGGAAAACCTCTTAGGCACGGCACTCTACAGCGCACCAGAATACTTTTTAGGCAAAGAGGGAACAACCCGTTCAGACCTTTTTTCGCTTGGCGTAATCGTTTATGAGATGGTGTCTGGTCACTTTCCTTATGGTGTTGAGGTCGCAAGAGCCAAAAATGAGTCAGCCCAAAAGAAGCTGCGATACACCCCGCTTTACCACTACAACCAAGAGATTCCCGTGTGGGTTGACGAGGCAGTAAAAAAAGCAGTGGCACTAAACCCAAATGAACGTTACGAGGAACTAAGCGAGTTTTTGTACGACTTGCGCCACCCAAATGAGGAGTTTTTAAAGAAGAAAAAACCCCCACTTGTGGAGAAAAACAGTGTGGTTTTTTGGCAGGGAGTTTCGTTTGTGTTGGCTTGTGCTTTGGCGGTTTTGTGTTTGAGGTGATTTTAATACAAAAACCCAAACAGCCAGAGCGGGATTTTGTTGCCGCTGCCTATCTCTATGTCATCAGATACGATAAAGCTATCTGGTAGGTCTTTTATTTGCTTATATTTTTTGTTTTTACCGCCTACTTCAAATGTATATTTGTCGTCTATGAAAAAATCACCTTTTTTAGCCACCTGAACTTCATGCGCAACTCTTAACATACTTGCAAAAAATGTTTCTCTTATCGTTCCTAGCTCAAAGTCATGGCAGTAGGCATAATGCAGGTTTGTATTTCCCAGATAGATTTTTTCTGGTTTTGTAAAGATACCATCCCCCTTTGTTTTTGCTCTTATGACATGTAATACTTTAGCTTTATGCAGATACTCCAAAAATCTATACAACCCTTTGTAGTTCTCTTTCATATCCATTTTAACAAGCAACTCTTGTATGTTTGGAGTAAAAGGGAGCGATTGACAGACAAGTCTTACTAGTTTTTTGAGGTTGACGACATTGCTGTATTCTATGGGAAATACGGAGGGTATATCTATCTCGATGACTGTATTTATGGTCTCACTCAGTCGCAAAAGGTAGTTTTCTTTGTCTTCAAAGTAAAATGGATAGTACCCGCTTTGTATATACTCTTTATATGAGAGTCGCAGGTTGAATTTTTCTAGCAAATCATACGCTATGTCTATGTGGTCTGAGAGTATCTCATCAAGCGAGAAAGAGGGAAGTTTGATATCGTTGTTTAGTTCGATAAACTCACGAAAAGATAACCCTTCAAAATGATAAACAATCGCTCGTCTGCTCAAATCGGCTTTTGCGTTATCTATCTGCAACGCACTTGAGCCGCTAAATATCACTTTGAGGTCTAAGATATCGTAAATCTTTTTAAGCTCTAGTTCAAAATTTTGGTATTTGTGTATCTCATCAATGATGAGCACTTTCCCATCCTCCTTTGCAAAAACCTCTGCCACTTCAAAAAGAGAGGGAATAGCAATAGCATCCGCACTGATGTAGAGCTTTTGGCTAAATGACAGGTCAAGCTCTTTGAGGTACTGTACCAAAAATGTGGTTTTGCCCACGCCTCTAGCACCTACAATGCCTATAAGTTTGGGTTTTAAATTTATCTTGTCGTAAAAATATCTCTTATAGGTGAAGTTATGTTTTGAGAAAATTTTTCTCTGTAAATCTCTGATTTCATCTAGCATTTTTTATCCTTTTGTGCTAGATTGTATCATAATTGGATTTTAAAGTCCAATTATTAGCTATATTTTTGGATTTAAGAGTTTAATATAATTTAAAGAGATAGAGTTTATTTTAGAGCTTTTCTTGTTTAGTCGTCGTACATCTTTTAAAACAGTGAGATGTTTGTTTGACAATATATTAGTGAAATGATAAAATACTGTATTACAAAAATACAGGGGCTATTATGACTGCAACAGTTAGACTTGATGATGTATTGGAAAATACTCTAAATAAGCTCTCTCTCACGCTACACAAAAAGAAAAGCGACATTATAAGAGAAGCTATAAGTTATTATGCGATAAACATCGAAAAAACTCAAAAATCTAGAATACTCAAAGCGATTGAAAAAACAAAAGATATAGATAAAAGTGAATATATAAGCATGGAGGGAACTCTAAGCGATGGTTTGTAGAGGTGAGATATGGCTGGCAAATTTAAATCCTACAAAGAAAAATAATGAAATAGGAAAAGTAAGACCAGTTGTCGTATTTCAAAATAATGAACTAAATGAAAATAAATATCCGACAACAATAGTATTTCCCTTAAGCACCTCGTTAATAGATGATACAGAACCTATACGAATGAGGGTTTTAAAAAGAGAAAAACTAGAGAGAGATTCTGATATTATAATCACTCAAATAAGAGCTATCGATAATGACAGATTTATAGAAAAACTTGGGAGTTTATCTAGCAAAGAGATGGACAAGATAAAAGAACTTTTTGGTGAAATAACTCAATAGTACAGCTATAATTACAGATATTTGCCATTTTTAAAAGTCATTCTCTCTTTAAACGTTGGTAATGGCGGCTACTCCGCATAAACCTCCTCATATCTTATGTACGAGTTCTTTAGGCTTTTGTCTATCATCTCTTTTGTTTGAGTGTATATGCTAGTAAAGAGTTTATGTTGCTTGTCATGGTTTGTTTTCATCTTGATATATGTATAGTAAGTAAGTGCGGACATAGCTATATATGAGCTAAATACTAAAGCAGGGTGTGTAGTGTATAGTTCGCTAAAGAGACCAAAAATGTTATGCGCCATAAATACAACCGTTACTCCGATACTTCCTACCCATATAGCATAGGCACTCTCTTTTGAGTCTGTTTCAAAGTTTTCAAGGTTTTTTAGTATCTGTATATTTTCGTTGATTTTTCTTTTTAGATCTTTTATATATGAGTCGTCATTTGCTTCTAGCTGCAATGTTTTTATCTGTATGCTTGATAGCTCACTTTGTCTGTTAATCTCTTTGTACTCTTTTATAAAATAGTCATCTTCTCTAAGGGCTTGTTCCACCATAGAAGTGTCTATAACTTGTCTATTTAGCTTCTCTTTTATCTCGCTAAGCAGAGTGTTATATAGGGCATCATTTATGATTTGGTTTGATACTTTTTTTAAATTTACCATGATAAATCCTTTATATGAGAGATGCCAAATCAAGTTTGGCATAACTCTGTTTTATTTTATATACCTTCAGGTACTAGAGCATTAGTGGTTAGCTTTGGCTTTTTGTATATACCGATAAGCCCTTTTACTCCTACACTAAGCAGTAGATTGAGTAAAAATGCCACCCAAGCCGCCATAAGCATAAGACCACATATTCCCGCTAGTATCATATATGTAGAGTACTCTCCCTCTAGGTAGAGCGTGCGTCTAAGTGCGCCGTCCATTGCCGCCATACCCATAAATGCGCCCATACCGATACCGCCGACCAACTGTCCCCAGAAGTGGAAGTTTGCCAATTTTTGGCTATATAGTTTCACTCCGTTTGTAAGAGTCGGCCATAAGATATAAACCGCACTGTAAAGCGTCATAGTCAGTCCGACAAGCAAAGCGACATGGAAGTGCGGTCCTGCAACCCACTGCGTGTTGTGTAGAATGCGGTTAAGCCCCATATCCGCTTGAATGATACCTGCTGGAACTGCCAACATAAAGCCAAGAATACCAGCAAGTAAAAACTTTAGCTCATTTGTCATCTTAAGCGGTCTTGCACTCCAAAGTGTTACAAGCGTGATAAAGATAGCGATTCCCTGCGTGACAAGCTCAAATGCCGTTACCATTTCTCCGCTGATGAGCTTCATCATGTTGTTTTGTCCCTGATCCGCCAAAAGGTGGTGCGACCAAACTGCCCATGAAACTATAAGTTCAAGTAAAAGTGCCGCTCTTGCGATATTTTGCATAAAAAGCTTTTTGCCCGTGATAAGCATCGCCAAAAGATACCAAGAACCTGCTATATAAATAAGCACTAAACCGTCTGCTATTAAGTCAAGTCCCCACCAGAAAAAGTTTTTATAAAGTAGAGCATTAACACTTCTATAATCCATTGAAGCACCTGAGAGGTCGCCGACTATATAAACAAGTATGAGTATGCCGCAAGTGAGGATGACAAGAGCATCTAAAAATGTATCTATCGTTCCACGAAAGATTGCCACGACTGGGAGCGAAACTGCTGGTTCTTTAGCGTAAGGCTCTTTCCCTCTTAGTTTATAAACTATGTTTAACATACCGTCAATCCCAAGACCTGAGATGATAAGCGGTTTTAGAGGTCTCTTTTCATGCCCCTCTTCGGTATAAAATACCGTTGCAAATATGTTATATATAAATCCTAGCGTTCCAATCATTATAAGTGCTATACCTACTATAAAAACAAGTCCGCCGATTGCATTGAACTGCTCAAAATCAACAGGCAGCGGCCAGTAGAGCGTATAGAGGGGTGAATAGTGGAACAAAAATCCGCCAAGCCATGACATAAGTACACCCACAGCTATAATCATCCAAGTAAAGTTTGCCAACTTGACGCTATAAAGCGGTTTTTTCATAAGGTATGGCACTAAAAATGTAAATGCTCCAAAAACAACCAGATAAGTCGAGCCAAAGATGCCCACAATCGGGTGAACCGTCATAACTGAGAAGTAGTGAGAATCGTTAAATATAGGCAGAGGCGTGATGGCATGCGCTCTCATCAGCATACCCTCCAGTGCCGATAGTCCATAGTAGAGTATCCCCATTATCACTGCTCTTAGCGTGACTTTTTGGGTAGGAGTAAGCGTATCTGCCTTTAGCCCTCCCTCATTTCCGTTTATCAAAGTATGTAAAAAGCTCATAAACTAGCTCCTTTTTGTGAATATTTATCATCTTCGCTGCACCCTTTTACTTCAAAAACATCTTTGATGTACATATGCGCACCTTTAGGTCCTGAGTACTCCGTGCTTCTTAGATGATAAGTTCCGTTTTTTCCAAACTTCCACATAAGGTCGTTTTTACTGCCAGGTACGACTTGCATCTGCGTAACCATTGAGTTGTTTTGTCTAAAGATACCAAAGCCGTAAGTCAAATCTTTTGACTCTACATCAAAGAGTATGTACTCATTACATTTAAGCTCTATTTTTGGGCTAGGAAGCTTAAACTCATGTTTTTCAATAGTTATATTTACAACCTGTGCGCTCTGTATATGCGCTCTTTTGAAGTCCGTCTCAACCCACGGTATCTTGTTGAAAGTAACTATGTGTATCGCAATACCCACTGTTACTAAACCTGCTACATACATATAAAATGTCGATGATTTTACTATGCGAGGTTTGCCGCTCTCATTGACGACCCCCATAGCAAACCAAGCCATTAGCGATATAACCGCTAGTGTATATAGCGTATATACCAATTTAAGCATACCAAGTACATCTACT
>JAOTSA010000056.1 GCA_030247515.1 Sulfurimonas sp.
GTTATCGGGATTGCCTCTTTTGTCGGTGTTTATATAGGGATACATCTCAAAGACAGGGTGGATGCAGTGCTGCAAAAAAAACTTTTAGTTGCTTTTTACTTTTTAGTAGTGCTTTATTTGGCGCAAAGAGTATTTTTGTCTTAGAACTAAAAATAATTTTTCGAGATTTACAAGATATAAGATCAGTTTTTATAAAATGGAGCAGAGATGAAAAACAGAGATGTGATCAAAATAACAGGCGCAAGAGAAAACAACTTAAAAAATATATCGCTTGAGATACCCAAAAATCAGCTTGTTGTCTTTACGGGACTTAGCGGAAGCGGCAAATCTACACTCGCTTTTGATACGCTTTATGCAGAGGGACAGAGACGCTATATGGAGTCGCTCTCTTCGTATGCAAGACAGTTTCTTGACCGTGTGGGCAAGCCTGATGTTGACAAGATAGAGGGGCTTACTCCTGCTATCGCAATTGACCAAAAAACAACCTCTAAAAATCCTCGCTCAACAGTTGGAACTATCACAGAGATTTATGACTATCTTAGACTTCTTTATGCTCGCATCGGGGTGCAACACTGCCATAAATGCAGTAAAGAGATATCGCAGATGAGTGCGTCAGACATCATAGGAGAGGTTTTAAAACTTCCTGAGGGGGCAAAACTCGTACTCTTAGCCCCAATCGTCAATGAGAAAAAAGGCTCTTATGCAGATGTGTTGGAGTCGCTTGTGCATAAAGGGTATGTTCGTGCCATGATAGATGGCGTGATGGTGCGCCTTGATGAGGAGATAGAGCTTAGTAAAACAAAAAAGCATACCATTAAAGTCGTAATTGACAGGGTTGTGGTGAGTGAGCAAAATAGAGAGCGTATCGCAGCGGACGTGGAAAAAGCACTTAAAGAGAGTTATGGAGAGCTTGAAATAGAGATACTAAACCATGAAGAGCTTGGGCTTCATCGCTCGCAAATGCACTATAGTGAACACAACGCTTGTTTTGACTGTAAGGTAAGTTTTGACCCGCTAGAACCGCTCTCTTTTTCGTTTAACTCTCCAAAAGGGGCATGCAGGGAGTGTGACGGGCTTGGGCTTCGCTATGCACTTGACCATGACAAGATTATTGACGTGGATCTCTCGGTGGAGAAGGGTGCTGTAAAAATCATCTACGGTTTTAACAAAGGGTACTATTTTACTTTCTTAAAGGGTTTTTGTGAGTACAACAAGATAGACACAACTATCCCTTATTCAGATTTGCCAGAGTATCAGAAAAAAGGGATTTTGCACGGTGGCATCGATGAAGTGAGCTTTCTTTGGAAAGGTCATGAAGTCAAAAGAGTTTGGCCAGGAATCGTCAAAATCGCTTACGATATGTTTAAAGATGAAAAAGAACTCTCCGACTACATGAGCGAAAAGGTGTGCAGTGTTTGTGGCGGACATAGACTAAAAAGAGAGTCGTTAGCGGTAAAAGTCGGTGGCAGCGGGATAGCGGATGTTTTAGATATGCCTATCTCCAAAAGCTATGAGTGGTTTGAAAACAGAGACAACTTTAGCTATCTCAAAGCGCAATTTGTCCAAATATCTGCTCCTATCCTAAATGAGATACGAGAGAGGCTCTACTTTTTGCATGATGTGGGGCTTGGCTACATCACTCTTGGGCGTGACGCTAGAACTATCAGTGGCGGAGAGGCACAGCGTATCCGCATCGCTTCACAAATTGGAAGTGGTTTGACTGGTGTTTTGTATGTGCTTGATGAGCCGAGTATCGGGCTTCATGAGAGAGATACGCTAAAACTCATCCGTACACTTAGAAGCTTGCAGGAGAAGGGGAACAGCGTTATCGTGGTTGAACATGACAAAGAGACTATTGAGAGTGCTGATTTTATCGTTGATATCGGAGCGGGGGCAGGAAAGTTTGGCGGAGAGGTTGTTTTTGCTGGAACGCTCGATAAGCTAAAAAAGGCTAAAACACTCACAGCTGACTATCTTTACGGCAGAAAAAAGATAGAGTATTTTTACAGAAGAGCGCAAGAGAACTACATTGAGATAAAAAATGTTACATTAAATAATATCAAAAATCTTAGCCTCAAAATTCCACTTAACAACTTTGTCTGTATCACGGGAGTGAGTGGAAGTGGAAAAAGCTCTCTGATGCTCCAAACACTTCTGCCAACGGCACGAGAACTACTAAACCATGCCAGAAAAGTAAACAAAGTCGCAGGCGTGGAGATAAATGGTCTTGAGCAAGTTGACAAGGTCATCTACTTAGACCAAAGTCCCATAGGGCGTACGCCACGCTCCAATCCTGCAACTTACACAGGACTGATGGATGAGATAAGAAACCTCTTTGAGCAGACAAAAGAGGCGCAGATACGGGGCTATACAAGCTCACGATTTAGTTTTAATGTCAAAGGCGGACGATGCGAAAAGTGTCAAGGGGAGGGTGAAAACAAGATAGAGATGCACTTCTTGCCAGATATCATGGTCAAATGCGACACATGCCATGGCACAAGATATAACCAGCAGACTTTAGAAGTTTTTTACAAAGGCAAAAATATCTCCGATGTGCTAAACATGAGTGTAGAAGAGGCATACGAGTTTTTCAAAGCAATTCCAAAGATAAACCAGATACTCTCAACGCTTGTTGATGTCGGTCTTGGATACATTACGCTTGGACAAAATGCCGTTACTCTCTCAGGCGGAGAAGCCCAAAGAATCAAGCTCTCTAAAGAGCTTAGCCGAAAAGATACAGGCAAAACGCTCTACATCTTGGATGAACCAACAACAGGACTACACTTTGCCGATGTCGATAGGCTCACGGGAGTACTTCATAAGTTTGTAGAGCTTGGAAACTCAGTTCTTATCATCGAACATAATCTTGACATGATAAAAAATGCGGACTATATCATCGACATGGGACCAGAAGGCGGAAGCGGCGGCGGTTTGGTCATAGCCGAGGGGTCTCCAGAAGATGTTGCACAAAGCTACAAAGCAACTGGAAGTTATACAGGAGAGTATCTTGCAAAAGAGCTTTTGCTTCATAGCTAGAGATATAGTTTATGATGATACAAATTGTTAATTTGGTGTCTTAAATATAAAAAATATTAAAGGGTGCAAGTGATACAATTTTTGCAATTTTAAGACGGAGCATAACATGAGCAGAGTTTTAGTACCACTGGCGGATGGGTTTGAGGAGATAGAGGCAGTCTCTATCATAGATGTTTTGCGCCGTGGCGGCATAGAAGTTATCACTGCTTCGCTTGGGCAAAACCTCTCTATCAAAGGGGCGCATGGTGTTGTAGTGATGGCAGAGGTGGAGATTGGGGCTGTGGCTACAGAGGTTTTTGATATGGTGGTTTTGCCTGGCGGATGGGATGGAACACTTGCTTTGCGGGATGATGCCAATGTGCAAAGAATCCTTCAAGAGATGGACAAAAAAGGCAAATACATCGGGGCGATTTGTGCCGCACCGCTCGCACTGGAGCGTGCTGGTGTGCTTAAACATAACTACACATGTTATCCGACGATTGAGCAACAGATACGAGAAGATGGTTTTAGTGACAACGAAATGGTTGTGGAAGATGGCAATGTGTTTACCTCCCGTGGACCTGCAACTGCCATCTGTTTTGGGCTTCAAATCGTTAAAAAACTTGAAGGTAAAGATAGATATCTTGAAGTAAAATCTGCTCTTTTGGCCACTTACTGTGCATAAAAACAGTGAGTTGTAACACCCTTAGACTTCTTTAAGGAGCTTGCGTCCTGAACTTGTACCACGGGGTTATTTCCTTTGGTTTGCAAGAAATTCAATGATTTTTTAGAGTAAATAGGTAGAATTACAAAAAAATTAAAGAATGGGTGCAATAATGCAAAAAGAGAAAATAGAACTTCCAAGAGCGACACTTGATTTTTACAAATATGAAGAGGATGGTTTAACCATTTATGAGTATGATGCTACAAAGTGTCAGCCGCCAGAACCGATGGTAAACACGATGGTGGGGCTATCACTGCTTAAAAGCAAAAACGACAGGCTTGCAGGGATTTTCTTTCATGAGCCGTTTCCACTTTATGGTCGTATTCCTTTGACAATCGCACATGAAGCAAAACAGTTGGAAAATGGCGATTTTAGGATAACTTTTAAACTTGCGGATTAACGCATAGTTATATTTCATTATCTAATTTTTACTAGAATATCCTTTTTCATTTAAGGATGTTCATGAAACAACTTCTCTCGGTTTTACACTCTATGAAAAGCACGATTGCTATGCTTCTTATCTTTGCAGCAGCAATTGGTTATGCTACTTTTGTAGAGAACGATTATGGAACGATGACTGCAAAAGCAGAGGTTTACAACGCTTTGTGGTTTGAGATATTAATGGCTCTTCTAGGTCTTAATCTTGCCTTAAACATGTATAGATTTAAGATGTTTAGCGTAAAAAAAGCTCCTATCTTTATCTTTCACCTCTCTTTTTTAATCATCCTTTTTGGTGCCGCTGTTACAAGATACATCGGGTTTGAAGGCTCGATGCACATCCGTGAGGGCGATACCGCAACAACGATGATTAGCACAGACAACTATTTTACGGTAAGTGCAAAAGTGGGCGAGGAGAGTATCTCAAAGGCACGCTCTGTTTACCTCTCCAAAAAAAGCCAAAACTCTCTCTCAGCGTCACTTAATGCAGGCGGTAAAAATGTAGAGGTAAAACTCACTCAGTATATCCCAGATGCGATTGAGACGCTTGTTGAGGGGAGTGATGGCGGAGAAGAGATTTTAGAGATGATGGTCTCAACCGATGAGTCAAGCAAACCTATCAGACTTAGAAAAGGCGAATCATACGAAAACAGTGAGTTTGCTATAGATTTTGGCTCGCAAAAGATGTTTTTAGTTCCTACAGTCTCTATTTTTTCACAAGATGGCAAACTCTTCATGAAGCATGATGTGTCACTCAGATTTCTTAACATGGATAGTAAAGAGCAGGGTGAAATCGCTCCAAGTCAAGATAGCAAGCTTCACTCAAGAACGCTTTTTGGAACAGATAGAAGCAACTTTGTAGTACGAGGCTACTTTAAACATGCAACACCAAAAATTATCTCCGACCCAAATGCCTCTCCTATGCGCCCTGGAAATGATGCGCTTGTCTTCAATGTAAAAGTTGCAGATGTGACCAAAGAGGTTATGGTGTTTGGACAAGCGGGAAGAGTTGCAAAAGAGAGCCATGATATCATCAACGGTGTGGACGTTCATATCTCGTATGGTGCAAAGAGATTGGAGATTCCTTTTGGAGTAAAACTCATTGACTTTCAGCTAGACAGATACCCAGGCTCTATGTCTCCAGCATCGTACGCAAGTGAAGTTGAGCTAGTTGACAAAGAAAAAAATATCCACATGCCTTACAGGATTTACATGAACAATATTTTAGAACATCGTGGTTATAGATTTTTCCAATCATCTTATGACCAAGATGAGATGGGGACGGTACTCTCCGTCAACAACGACCCAGGCACACTTCCATCATACATAGGCTATTTTCTTCTAGGTTTGGGAATGTTTTGGGCGCTTTTCTCAAGAGGTAACCGTTTTGAACAACTCTCTGAACGGGCAAAAAAAGCTAGTGCGCAGCAAATGGCGAGTGCCTTACTAGGATTTGGGCTTCTTTTTGGCACTGTACCGTCGTACGCAGACGAACTAAATCCTGCTCTTAAAACCATCCTCTCTTTTGACAAAGAGCATGCCGCAAAGTTTGGTGAGCTTATCATTCAAGACAGTGGCGGAAGGATGAAACCACTTGACACCCTCTCAAGAGAAATCGTCGCAAAGATTCATAAAAAAGCGTATGTCTCTATCGGCGGGGAGAAGCTAAACAACAATCAAGTTATTCTTGGAATGATGCTTAAGCCAGATACTTATAGAGATTTAAAAATCATTGCAACAAAAAATGAAGAGGTCAACAAAAGAATCGGCGTACCAGCAGATACAAAACATGCCTCTTTTTCACAGTTTTTTGAAGCTCCAGAGACGTTAGAGGGGTATAAGCTTGGTCAAGCAGTAAATGAGGCAACAAGAAAAGAGCCAAAACACAGAGACCTTTTTGACAAAGCAGTTTTGGAAGTGGATGAGCGTGTAAATATCTCTTACGCTGTTTTCTCTGGCGCACTTATCAAAATCTGGCCAAAGCCAAACGATGTCAACAACAAATGGTATGAAACTGTAGAAGCACTCCAGACATTTGAGCCTGAAACCGCACAAAAAATCAGAAACAGTGCATTTGACTACTTCTCAGCATTAGATAGTGCGCTTGGTAGCGGAAAGTGGGCAGAGGCAAATAGTGCTATAGAAAAAATAGCAAATTATCAGAGATTTTACGGGGCGGCGGTACTTCCATCGGATGAGTCAATTGAAGCGGAGATGTTTTACAACTATGCAAATATCTTTGAACGTATCTATCCACTCTATCTTATTATAGGGTTTGTTCTCTTGATTGCAAGCTTTGTTAAGATACTCAAACCAACGCTAAATATAAATATTTTGTCAAAAATCTCCCTTTTAGCGTTGAGTTTGCTTTTTGTCGCACACACTTTTGGGCTTGGGCTTAGATGGTATGTCTCAGGACATGCACCGTGGTCGGATGGGTATGAGTCTATGATTTATATCAGCTGGGCGACTATCTTAGCAGGGATGTTCTTCTCAAAACGCTCTTCTATGACGATGGCTTCCACAGCGGTTTTAACAGGACTTATCCTTTTTGTTGCACACTTAAACTGGATGAACCCGCAAGTGACAAACTTAGTACCAGTGCTTAACTCATACTGGCTAAGTATCCACGTTGCCGTCATTACCGCAAGTTACGGCTTTTTGGGGCTTGGCGCACTTTTGGGATTTGTAACGATTCTTCTGTTTGTTTTTAAAACGCAAAAAAATGAAAAACATATCTCCAACTCCATAAAAGAACTTAACTCCATCAATGAAATGGGGCTTATGATTGGTCTTGCATTTTTAACACTTGGAAACTTTATCGGCGGTGTTTGGGCAAACGAGAGCTGGGGACGCTACTGGGGATGGGACCCAAAAGAGACATGGGCTTTGGTGACGATTTTGGTCTATGCCGCCGTCGTTCACTTGCGATTTGTCAAATCCATCTATAGCGAATTTAGCTTTAGTGTCATTTCACTCTTAGCTTACACGTCGGTTATCATGACCTACTTTGGAGTAAACTACTACTTGGCTGGCATGCACTCCTACGCAAAAGGTGACCCAGTACCTATCCCTGATTTTGTGCCTATAACTTATGCGATTCTCTTTGTAGTGATTGCTGTGGCGTTTAGAAATAGAAAATTGGCGTAGAGGTCAAAGGTGGAGTTTCAAGGTTTTAAAGGCGCACTCTCTTTTTTAAAAGAGATTCGCAAAAACAACAACAAAGAGTGGTTTGAGGCGCATAGAGATGCGTACGAAAAAACCATCCTCAACCCATCCAAAGCCTTTGTTGTTGAGATGGGGGAGCATCTTTTGGCGTTAGAGCCGAGCGTAGAAGCAGAGCCTAAGATAAACAAATCTCTTTTTAAGATGTACCGAGATGTCAGACGCATGGGCGAGAACAAAGAGCCGCTAAAGTCTAAAATCGGTGTTATTTTTCCTCAAGGCGGCTGGAGCGGATGCAGACTGCAAAAATCCTCATTTTATATGCACTTTTCTCCAGATGAACTTTTTGTAGCTGTTGGCGTGAGATGGTTTAACAAGCCGATGCTTGATGCTTACCGTGAGTACATTAAAGATGACAAAAGAAGAGCCTCTCTTGGCGGTGTTTTGGAAAAACTGAACTCTTTGGGGTATAGCACAATGGGCAGGGAGTACAAAAAGTATCCAAAAGGCTTTAGTGCGGATATGCAAAGTGTGGAACTAAGTTTGCATAAGGGTATGGCAACATACAAAGTTTTAGAGCCAGAGGTTATAGAAAATGGCGAGATTCTTATCAACACACTCTATAAAATCTATGAAGATATGCTACCCTTGCAGCAGATTATGTATGAAGTAAGCCAAAGAGCAAAAGGAGATGGAAAATGAAAAAAGAGGCTATCGTTTTGCTCAACATGGGTGGACCAAACAACCTAGAAGAGGTTGAAGTTTTTCTGACCAACATGTTTAATGACAAAAATATCATTAATGTTGGAAGTCCATTTCTAAGAGGTTTTATCGCAAAAATGATTACTTTTACAAGAACTGAAAAATCTCAAGAGATTTATAGACAAATCGGTGGTAAATCTCCCATCGTCGGACATACCAAAAATCTTGTCGCAAAGCTTCAAGACAGGGTTGGAGAGGGCATAATCGTCGATTTTGCGATGCGCTATACACCGCCGTTTGCTTCTGAGACGATTGAGCGGCTTAAAAGTTATGATATCGAGAAAATCTACCTTATCCCGCTCTATCCTCACTACTCTACTACTACTACAAAATCATCTTTGGAAGACTTTGAAGAGCAGTACCACTTAAATGGCGATGATGCGATTTTAGTAGAGATAAAACACTTTTTTGAAAATCAAAACTATAACAAGGCGATTGTAGAGAGCATAAAAAAGAGAGTAAGCGCAGGCGAGTCAAACACTTTTGATCTTATCTTTTCAGCCCATGGGCTTCCACTAAATGTAGTTGAGCGTGGAGACCCTTATCAAAAACATATAGAAAAACATGTCGCTATTTTGACAAAGATGTTAGAGGAAGAGGGGATGCAATTTGCTCATGTCCATCTTGCTTACCAGTCAAAAGTAGGACCTATGGAGTGGCTTAAACCATCGCTTGAAGAGAAGCTCACAGACATGAAAAATAGAAATGTAGTTATTTTTCCTATAGCCTTTACGATAGACAACTCTGAGACTGACTTTGAACTTGAGATAGAGTACCGTGAAGCGGCACATGAACTCGGCTTTAAAGAGTACAGAGTTTGCAGATGTCCAAACGACAGTGACTACTTTGTAGAGGCACTTGTAGAGCTTTACGCAAAGATGAGATAAGATGAAAATCGTTATCTTTGATATGGACGGCACACTGCTTGATTCCAAAAAAGATATCACGATTTCTATCAACCACGTAAGAGAAAAGAACCACAATCTCTCGCCTGTAAGTGAAGAATATGTCGTTGAGGCTATCAACATGGAGGTACGCAATCTCTCTAAGCTCTTTTATGAGACCGAGATTTATCTTGAGCGTGATAGAGAGCTTTTTGAGAGCCATTATGATGTGCAGTGTGTGCAAAATGTCACTCTTTATAACGGCGTGGAAGAGACGCTTCAAAAGTTAGTAGCATTCGGTGTAAAGATATCTGTTGCGACCAACGCACCCACGCAGTTTGCTCTAAGAATGCTTGAACATTTGGGAGTAAAAAATCTTTTTGATGTCATCATAGGCGCAGACAGAGTTGTAAACTCCAAGCCAAGCCCAGAGATGCTCCACTACATCCTAAACCATTACAGATATGAACGCAAAAATCATAAAGCGTGGATGGTCGGGGATAACTCAAAAGATGTTTTGAGTGCACAGGCGGCGGGTATAGAACCCATCTTTGTTACATGGGGATTTACCTCTTCAAGCAACGAAACAAGAGTAGTAAAAAGACCAAAAGAGCTGCTCGATATCGTTTTATAAATTTTTATGATACAATATTTTGATTCCATTTCAAGGATGTAAAGATGTTTGATGTCGATTTGCTTGTTGCTTTTGCTTTAATGGGCGCACTTTTTTTAAGACAGATTTCGATTTATAAAGAGCCAAACAAGATAAATTATGCACCTCTGATGATAGGCATCGGTGCTATCAGTGCGACGTTGCACTTTATCACTCATCCAGAAGCCACCCAAACCCTCCTTGTTCTCAAAGAGAGCCTTTTTCCTATTTTAGTCTCTTTAATCCTCTTTTTTATTATCAATATTTTACATCAAACTCAGGTTTCAGATGACGCAAAGATGCAACAAGAGTTCACAAAAGCACTCATAGAAGAGCTTAGAGAACTCAAAGAGTTTAGCGCAGAGCTAGAGAAGAAGATGATTTTGAGCCAACAAGAGGATAGAGAGTCACAAGAACAACAGCGAGAGAAATTTCGCCATGATATAAAGATACTTGATGCGATTTTGGAGAATCAAAACAGATTTTTGGAGGAGTTTGAAAAGTTGCAGACGTGGCATGAAGATGTCAGCAAATCGTTTGAAAACTTTACCGAGGTACAGCTACCATCACTTGATAATGTAGTGCATGAACATATAGATATCTTTCGTGTCGCCGAACAAGACCATTTTAACAAGGTAAAAGCAACGCTAGAGAAAACACTGCATACTAAAGAGGGTATTGCAAAAGAGATAAACGAGTTAAAAGGCGATATCCAAGAAATCGGCACTATGGCGCAAACCATAGCAAAAACTATCACAAAACAGACATTAGAGCAACTTGTAGATATGATAAGACCTTTTGAAAAAGAGTTGCTTGCGTTAAAATCCCACACAGAGGGTGTCAACACTTCACTTTATGAGAGTGAGAACAAACTTGGAGGCATAAGAGAGCAGAGCGAGATGATTATGAAGCAGATGCTTCTCTCTTCTAAAAAAATGAGCGAACTTCAAACACAAAACAGCTCTTTACACGATGTTTTTATGATGATGCGAGAGCTTATCAAAGAGGTAGAGTCTGTTCGTTTTGATTATGAGCAATCTTTTCCACAACTGCATATACTTCTTAAAGAGTTTCAGGAGTTGCAAACAAGTCAAACCGAGAAAAATAGAGTGGAAACAGAGGCGTTTTTGGCAACACTCAAAAGTGAATTAGATGAGACGCTCCAAAAGATAAGTACGCAAAATGAAGATACGGATATGCTCTCTTCAAATCTAAAGTTTTTATCCAAACAGGCACAGCTCAAAAACAGATATGCGGATTTGGAAAACTAAAAACAGGGGTGTATAACCCATCTATATTGTATGGGTTATACGTGTTTTTAGCACTTTTTTAGGGCGTTTTGTGCTGCTTTTACGATTGGATAGTTTGTTGGTGCTGCAGTAAGGAGCGGTTGAGTTGCGATTTGCAGTGATGTAAGGTTGTGCAGGGTAAGTTCTGCTTCTATCGCAAGACCTATAATATTGATAACCTCCCCAGCCTCTTTTCCGCCGCTGACCTGTCCACCGATAATCTGACCGCTATTTCTCATAGCTATAAGTTTTACAGACTGTTTTGCGGCATCTGGAATGGTTGCAGGATGGCGGTTAAAACCTTCAAAAAACCCACTGACAAAATCGATGTTTTCTTCTTTGGCACGTGACTCTGTTACGCCTGCACTTGCAAAAGCACGCTCCCCTATCATGGTTGAAAAGATGGCAATAGTTCCGTTAAAACCTTTTAGTGTTTTGAGGCTGTAGAGACTGCTTCCAGCCACTCTCGCTTCTGCCGCTGAAGTGGATGCGAGCATAACTTTCGATGGGTCACGAGTGATAAAATCACGTCTGGCACTACAATCACCGATAGCAAAGATATCTTTATATTTTGTTCTCATGTACTCATCCACCCAGATACCATCATAACGTGCAAGTTTTAGTCCAGCCTCAGCGGCTAGTTTTGTGTTTGGTTGATAACCAGTTGCGAGAAGAACGACCTGTGCATCAAGAAGCGTTCCGTCACAAAGTTCTATGGCGTATGCTTTTGATTGCGATGATTTTATCTCTTTTGCATGTTGTCCAAGAGCAAGTTTAATCCCTTTTTCTTGCATGATTGCTTGAGCTTGCATCGCCATATCTGGATCAAAAGAGCCTTCCAAGATACCGCCACCGCCGATAATCGTCACATCTTTGCCCATCATAACAAGTTCTGTAGCGATTTCAACACCGATAAAGCCAGTTCCAATGACAGTAATTTGCTTTTTATCCTCAATATAATCTTTGATTCTTTTTACATCGTCATAAGATTTGCCTATAGAAAAAACATTTTCAAGGTGCATGGCGTCTTGAAAACTCGCATGAACAAAAGGAAGTGACCCCGTTGCAAATATAAGTTTGTCAAAGGAGTAGATGGTGCTTGCGGATGTTACAGTTTTTGTATTTATGTCAACTTTTATGGCAGTATCAACAATAACTTGCATGTTTGGCATAGGCACACCACAAGGCATCGCATTTTTTTCCACCGCACCCAAAGTTGGACCAAATACATAAGGGATACCGCACGGGACTTGATTTTTTTCAAACTCTTTGAGAACGATAATCTTTTTATCAGGATAATTTTCACTTGCCGTATTTGCCGCTACAAGCCCCGCAGGACCAGCTCCGATGATAAGTATATCTGTGTATGTTGTTGTCATAGCATAGCTCCTTTTTTGTTTTCAAAAGAAGTATAGTATAGCCACATTACTGCTCTATTACTA
>JAOTSA010000057.1 GCA_030247515.1 Sulfurimonas sp.
TACCGATAGGGAAACGTGTATGGCTATCTGCACCTGTTCCAACTGTATCTGGCAGAACCATTCTGTTTAACCATGAGTGGATAACCCCATCACCTGGGCGAAGTGCAACACCTGAACGCTTAGAGATAAACGCTGGAAGCGTGTGGTGCATAACAACATCTGAAGGCTTTGGATATGCCGCTGTATGACAAAATGACTGCATTACCAAATCAGCACTAAAGCCAAGAGCTGCAAGTTCTACTATCTCATCTCTTGTCATAGGTCCTGTTGTATCTTGAGAACCTACAGTTGATGTTACAGGCTCTACATACATCCCAGGGCGCACACCTGTCATTCCGCATGCACGACCTACCATTTTTTGCGCAAGAGTATATCCCTTACCGCTATCAGCAGGTTGCTCAGGTGTCATAAATGCTTCTGAAACACCAAGTCCAAGAACACCACGAGCTTTTGCAGTTAAACCACGACCGATGATAAGCGGGATACGCCCACCTGCACGCACTTCATCAACGATAGTGTTTGGGTTTAGTTTAAATGTTGCTATGCACTTTCCATCTTTGTGTGCCTCGCCTTTGTATGGATAGATAGTTACCACATCACCCATCTCCATCTCAGTTACGCTCATCTCTAAAGGAAGTGCGCCAGAGTCTTCACATGTAGCAAAGAAGATAGGAGCGATAATACCGCCGATAACGATACCGCCTGTACGCTTGTTAGGAACACCTGAAATATCTTCACCCATGTGCCACTGAACAGAGTTAACGCCAGATTTTCTTGAGCTTCCAGTTCCAACAACATCGCCAACATAAGCGATTGGGTGTCCTTTTTCTTTAAGCTCTTTGATAGTACCCATTGGGTCACTCATCTTTGCAACAAGCATTGAGTTTGCATGAAGAGGGATATCTGAACGAGTAAATGCTTCAGAAGCAGGAGAGAGATCGTCTGTATTTGTTTCGCCAGCAACTTTAAATACTGTAAAAGTAATCTCATCAGCAATTGCAGGTTTAGATGTAAACCACTCCGCATTTGCCCATGAAGTGATAACTTCAGTAGCCGCCGCATTGCCAGCTTTGTGAAGCTCTTCCACATCATTAAACGCATCATAAACAAGAAGTGTGTGTTTAAGCGCATCTTTTGCCGCTTCTACAACTTTTGCATTTTTAGAAGTAAGCGCATCAACCATTGGTTTTACGTTGTACCCGCCAAGCATCATTCCCATCATAGTAACTGCTTGCTCAGGAGCAATAGCCGCTACGCTGATTTTCTCACTTGCAACATCATTTAAAAATGCAGCTTTTACGTATGCAGCGTCATCAACACCTGGAGAGACACGGTTTGTAAGAAGATCAACATTTTGAGCCATGTCGCCTTCGCCTGCTTTTATCATCTCAACCAATGCAACAGCTTGCCCAGCGTTTAGTGGCAATGGCGGTACACCAAGAGTCTCTCTCTCTAACGTATGTGCTTTATACTCTTCTATAAATGACATTTTTTTTCCTATGAGTTAAAATTTAATAGGATTGTAACAAAATAAAGAAACGCCAGAAGATGAGTGTTACCAAAATAAACAAAAGCTGGCTATTTTATTTTAAAAGTGTTTATTTTGGTAACAGTTATAAAATATCCCTGATACCTTTAGAGTTTGGAGCAGATAAAATTCCCTCGTTTTCGAGCTGTTCTATAAGCCTTGCAGATTTGTTGTAACCGATTTGAAGTTTTCTTTGCAAGTATGAGATAGATGTTTTTCTATCGCTTAGCACTACATTTTTTGCCTCTTCAAACATAGGGTCAAGCTCTTCATAACTCTCGCCCATCGATGCGCTGCTAGCCTCGCTATCCTCAACCAAAAAGCTCTTATCATAGTTCGGCGCTCTTTGGGATTTGATGAAGTCAACTATCTTTTCTATCTCCTCCTCTGTACTCCAAGGAGCGTGAAGCCTCACAAGCCCTGTTGAGCCTGGAGGTGTAAAGAGCATATCTCCTTTACCCAAAAGCGACTCTGCGCCTTGTTGGTCTAGGATGATTTTAGAGTCCACTTTTTGCCCTACTCTGTAGGAGATGCGTGAAGGAAGATTTGCTTTGATAAGACCCGTGACAACATCGACAGATGGTCGTTGTGTCGCCACAACAAGGTGAATCCCCGAAGCTCTTGCCATCTGTGCAAGTCTGGCGATAGAGTACTCCACATCTTTACCGCTAGTCATCATCAAATCCGCCAACTCATCGATAATCACGACAATGTATGGAAGATTTTCGCCCCCCTCTTTTTTTACTTTTTCGTTGTAGCTCTCTATATTTTTGGTTCTGTTGTCACTCATAAGAGCGTAACGGCGTTCCATCTCATAAACCATGTTGTTGAGTGCCACAATCGCCTGTTTTGCTTTTGTGATAACTGGGGTCAAAAGATGCGGAATGTCGTTGTAGATGGAAAACTCAAGCATTTTTGGGTCTATCATGAGAAGCCTTAACTGGTCAGGCGAATTTTTATATAAAAGCGAGAGTATCATCGCATTTATGCCCACACTTTTTCCGCTTCCTGTTGTTCCTGCAATAAGCAAGTGAGGCAGTTTTTTAAGGTCTGTTATGAAAGGCTTACCGACGATATCTTTACCCAAAACGATAGTCAAAGGAGAAGAAGACTCTTTAAAAAGCTTGCTATCAAGCAGTTCCCTTAGGTAAATCGTATCAATCTTCTCATTTGGTATCTCAATCCCAACCACATCTTTACCTGGAATGGGTGCTTGGATACGGATAGTCTCGGCACTCAGCGCCATTGCTAAATCATCTTGAAGATTTAAGATACGAGAGACTTTGACATTTGCGGCAGGTTTAAACTCAAAAGTAGAGACGACAGGACCTGCATAAGTACGTACAACATCCCCATCTATCTTGAAATGAGCAAGTTTTTCGATAAGAAACTTTATCTTACCATCAAGTTCGCTCTCATCCACGCTATGCGCTTTGTTGTTTGGTTTTTGCAAAAATTCAACCGATGGAAGCTTGAAATTTTTTGGCTTTTCAACCTCCCCTTTTTCTATGGTCGCAAGAAGTTTTGCGTTTTCTTCCAGTTCTTCAACAACGATAGCCCCTTTTTGCTCTTTTAGTTCATGAACAAGATTCAAAATATTTTGCTCTTTTGCCTTAACTGGCTGGGCAATTTCACTCTCGTTTGATTCATGTTCGTTTACTTCATGATAAAGAGTGGATGATTCTATAGTTTGTTTTATACTCTCTTGAATTTGCGGTTTTGGAGGTTCAGTAACACTTTTTTCCTTCTGCGCTTTAGCATAAAGAGCTGCGACATCCACATCTTTGCTCTTTTTTGGAGAAGCTTTTTTTGAACTCTCCTCTTTAGGGGTTGCGATACTTACCTTTTTGAGATTTGCAAAAAGCATGTCAACCATCTCATGAGCACTTTTCTCAAAAATGATAACCATGGATAAAAGAGAGATAATAAACCAAAATATCCAGAGTCCAAAAAACCCGATATTTGGCGATAAAAAGTCCACAAATCCTGCACCAAACGCACCTCGAAGCTCATCGCTTACAAGTAGTGCTTGGGCAAGCAGAAGTGAGAAAAAAATCAAAAAGGAGGCTATGGATAACTCCATTTTTTTGATAGTTATGGGGCTTTGTTTATAAAGAATGTAGAGCGGCAATAGTGATGCAAAAATATAGATATAAGAGATGTATCCAAAATAGTAATGATTATAAGAGGCAAAAATGGCGCCAAAACTCCCCATCAGAGCAGTATCACCCAAAATAGTTGCAAACCCAAGATAGATAAGCAAACCAAAACATAAGATAAACAGAGTGTCTTTCAAGCTAAAATTTCCTTTTGTTGCATAAATCTTTTACTCCATTAGAGGAGATAAGTAAGAGACGATAAATAATTTCATAGCTAATAAAAAGAGAAGCCACAAGATATGAGGCGAAAATCCGCAGGAGCTATGAATAGCTTCAAGGGTTTTTAACGAAGTAGATTGTGACTTCTCTTTTTACCCAAAGGGCAACATTTCAAAGGCTTATCTTCTGCGTTGAACTTCACTTAACGATATTCATATCGCCAAGCAAAGTTCGCCTTGAATCTAAACCTTTGAAATGTTGTTAGCTATGAAATTATTTATCGTCTCTTACTTATTTCTGGCTAAAAGCCAAAAATAAAAAAAAGATTATAACCAAAAGTACTTATAAAGGCGATTTTTAGAGGTAGTTTAGCAGACTCAGCTCCGAAATCTTACTAACAGTTGAGAGCATTGCTTTGTAGTTTGTACTTAGCTGTTCCAACGTCAAGTAAGCCTCTGCCAAATCTGTATCAACAACTGATGATCTAAGAGTTATGGAACTCATTTTCAATATCTCCGTTCTCTCAGAAGAGTTGGTAAGTGCATTTGACTGCGCACCTACTTGTGAATGTGATCTAAAAACATGTTCTTGTAAATCATCTATTATTTTAAGAGCATTCTCAATTCCCACACTTCTCACATCACCAGAACTACTATCTGGGTAGAGTTTGTTGTTCTCAACTGCTGTTATTGCCTTATCAAGCATCTTAAAAAAATCTGTTTTTGGGTCACGTACCGTTATGGCATTGTTTGTGTTAAATGTCATGGCAGAAGCATCCGCACTAAAATCTCCGCTATTTACATCATAAAGCGACATAGTTGCCCGTGTGTCGCTAGTGCCAACCTCTTCAAATGTTATCTTGCCATCATAACTTAAAAATGTTCTTCCACTCAAATCAGCCGTCTCAATGGCTGCATCATAAGCTACCGCACTATTGCTCAAAGGAAGATTTCCAGTTGTAACCATGTTCATAACATCCATCAACTGCTTATATGTCATATCATCCGCATTTACAGCAGCCCTTGGAGAACCTATGTCAAAAATGCTATATGTATTTCCTCCAACACTAAATGTCGAACCGCTTACTGCTAAATCTATTTGGGCGGTATAGCTATTTCCTTGTATATTAGTACCCTCAAATACAAAAGATTTTCCATTTAAACTACTCCCTGAAGCAACCTCGGACAACTTTGTAGATGTAGTCGCAAAAGCATTTGTATCTTTTATGATTTGGGATGTTGATGAAGAGAGTTTTGCTCCATTTTTACTAAATTCCGTTTTATCATAGAGAGTTCCATCGATACTGTTTCCAGCAACACCATCTGCTGCTATGAGAGAAGATTTTACAAACTCTTTTACAAATAAGTTTGGATTTGCTGCACTTGATGTTCCAAGCATAATCTTGTCAAAACTTGTCTCTCCAACACCAAGAGCATCTATGTTTGTAACATCGGCCGCATTGTTACCATCTGACAGGTCAAAGTCAGTCGCCCCTACCATGTGAAAATCAATCCTGCTTGAGCCTTTCATCTTATCTTCTATAACGATTTGTCCATAAGAGTTTAGCTTCACATTAACAACGTCTATATCTGCGGTATTACCATAAATATCGCCAATTTGTTTGAGCAAATCATCCACTTTCTGTTCATCGCTCATTGAGATTTTTTCTTTAAAAGTTGTTCCGTCGCTTTTTGTACCGTTTACATAGAAAAAATGCTTTTGCAAGGCATCGGCAACATTGTCTCTATCGCCCATCATGTCACGAATCGTATCATCGTTTTTTAAATATCTTGTACTTTTAGCATCAGTGGAACTGCTAAAATCAGGATATTTTATGCTGAGATTTTCTTGCACTACATTTGTCGATATCTCTCTTCTTATAGATTTTTCTTCACCCAAAAAGAGTTCTGTACCGCTTATGTTGTACTGTTGTGTTATTGAAGAACCAGTAAAGGCACTCAAAATAGCATCATTACCCATATATGAGCCATCACTTGCAATGGGTTTTGTGTCAACAGCAGAGCCAGAAAAGAGGTACTGTCCATTGATAAAAGTATTTGCCAAACCTTTAAAATGCTCTTCCAAACCTCTAAGTTCAAGCACTATAGCATCAAGCGACGTTTCACTATGAGTGCCGTTTGCAGCATTAACAAACAACGTTCTAGTGCGATTCATTGATGTTTCAAACTCATTTAAAATAATGTCAGATTGCTCAGAAAATTTCATAGCACTCTGCACACTGTTTTTGGTCTGTTCCAACGTCGTTATCTCATTATCCAGTCTCATCGTCTCAGCAAAAGTACGAATCCCCTCATACGCATACTGAATCTTCGAGCCAGATGCTATCTGTTTGTTGACATCAAAAAGACTCTTGCTAACCTGTGAATTATTTTCACCATATATATTTTTATAGTACATGCTACTTGCAATTCTCATAAGACACCTCTGAAATAGTAAAACGACACTTCTTTTTTTGCTTCATCAAGCAACATAAGTTCCATAACTGCCAAATCGACTAAAAACAATTTATCTTTACTTTCACTATATTTTAAGCTAAAAATCACTATCATTCGGTTCTTAAGCCAGTGTGGTGAAATGGTAGACACGCCTGATTCAAAATCAGGTATAGAAATATGTGGCGGTTCGAGTCCGCCCACTGGTACCATCATTCGATTTCAATCAATCCAAATCAATCTATTCAACTACTCAAAAAAGCCCTAAAACAAGGGAAAAAACAGCGATTCTATCACAAAATAGTCTCAACTGCCATAGATGGTCTCCACTTGTTTCTATCTCCACGTGCTTGAGACTCTATGCTTAGCTTTGACTCTGGATAGTTTGCTTGAAATAGATAAAAAAGCTCTTTAATCTCTTTGCTCAAACCATAATAAAGAATATAATTTTTTATGCCATTTTCTACTTTTTTTTGCTCTATGTGCTGTTTTATAGCGTATTCTAGCTGAGCTCCGTGCAGGAGAGAAAAAAGAAGTGCTATATCTTCATTTTTAGATCTTACATTCATATACTTTTGAAGAGTTGTTTTTACACCATCAATATCTCTATTGAGTGCATAGCTATAAGCTTGTTCAAAGTCCTCTTCCCAAGCTGCTTGAAGCTTTTTGCCGTCTGGCGTATTTTGAATGATTGGAGAGGCATCAAGGAGATTGTACGCCGCAATACTGTTTTGTGTTTCAATAGCATGAAAAAATTTATGCTGGTTTTCTATGTCCAAAATAATCTCTCTTGCCTCCTCTTCAAAATCTTCAAAATCAAGCAATAGACGAAAAATCTTTATTGCGGCATGCGTGTCACCCTGACTTAGAAGTGTTTGCGCTTTTATGTAGAGCGTGTCAGAGTAGTTCATTAATGCTTTATATTCTGGATACGCTTTTAGAAATAGATTTTGCTTTACAAGTTCAAAAGAGAGTTTAAAATCTTTCTGACTGATAGAAGCTCGAAATCTTCTATAGACGTGAATATTAAGTACAAGCTCTTGAATCAACACCGCTTTTTCACTTATGCCACGATAAGGCATTAAAACTTCCTGCGCCTGATTGCTCATTTTTGCATCAAGAAGATATTTTTTTGCTAGTGCAAATGTCTTCTCCCATTGCGCCTCCAATGCTTTAAAAACTTTTGTCTCCCTATAGAGAGGGTGCATATTTGCAAGATTGTAGGCAAGAGAGATTTTTTTGTTTTTTACAAACATCAAAAATTTCTCATATTCTGCGTACTCTTGAACAAGTTTTTGTGCAAACTGTCTCTTAGAAGCAATAGCACTAAACGCCCCAAGCACTTTAAGCGCATTTGTTTTATCGTTTCTCTCAAGAAACTCTTTTGCCTGTTGCAACGCCATCTCCCAAGCAGCGTCAAACTCCTTAAAGCCTTTAGTGTATTTTAAAAGAGGATTTTGCTCTATCTCATGAAGCATCTGTGCATATTTTTTTTCTAAGATAAACTGCTCAAAACGCTCTTTATTTTCAAAAACATCATAAGCAAAAAGTTCACCGCCATCGGTTGCGATAATAAGCCGTTTCGTACTCTCATCAAAACAGAGTACAGATACCGCCGCTTCAAGCTTGATATATCGCGGCGAGATTAACTCATACGTATCTAAGTTATAGACAAGGATATATCCGAGTTTTGTACCCAAAAAAAGAAAACCGCTGTTGTGTGCGACGGCTATTTGTGTTACATCGTCATGAATGCCTTGAAGTTTTGCAACAACTTTAAGTGTAAGGATGTCCCAGATAAACCCTCTACCCTTCTTATCAATGCTTAAAAGCCGATTTTGGCTTAAAAATGTAGCCTTGACAACAGGGGCAGAGTGAGCTTTAAGTTTGCCTTTTGGCAGCATCAGATTTAGATTAAACAAAGAGAGGTTCTTGTCATAGCTAGATGTTGCGACTATATCGCCATCAGGGCTAAATGCGATATCCGTAACCGTATCAAGATGGCGAGGAAGGGTGAGTGCCAGCTTTTTTGTGCGAATATCTACCCCAAAAATGCCGCCGTCATCCCCACCTGAGAACATATATCTATCTTTGGGATCCATTACGACACATGATATTTCGCCTTGGTGTCTGTTAAGCGAAGCAACGTTCTTTTTACTTTTTGTCTCATATATTTTTGCTTCTCTTGCATCTTGAGACAATGTAACAAAGTAGTTCGCATGTGTTGTAAAATCTACAACCCGTTCTGTATGTCTTGCATGCAAAATTGACATCTTAAACTCATCCTTAATAGCAAGAGTTGCTTTGTCAAGATATCTTATGGTTGTAGAAGTATCCACTGTTAAAAGCGTAATCGGATTTAATACTTTTATAAGAATGATAGTTTCATCAAAATTGCTTCTTTTTGTGGGCATCATATGTTCTACCCTCTTATATAATTTTCTTCTTTAAGTACTCTGTAAATCATACTTTGATGCTCTTCACCTTTTGTTTCAAGATGCACGGTAACATTTGCGTCTCCGTAATCAAGCGAGACGGAAGTTCTGTCATACGATATATGCACGATATTTGCATTTAGGTCTTGCAGGATTTGGGTAAAACGCATGAGTGCCCCCGGTTTATCGACAAGAGTAACGGTAAATTTCATCTTTCTACCTGATTTGAGCAGACCTTTTTCTATGATGACGGAGAGAAGAGTTACATCCATGTTACCGCCGCTTAGGACGATGGCTACTTTTTTACCCTTAAGATGTTCAAGTTTATTATGCAAAAGTGCCGCAACTCCAACCGCTCCCGCACCCTCAACTACGAGCTTTTGTCTCTCAAGCAAAAACAGAATCGCACTTGCTATCTCTTCATCATCCACGCCGATAAATCTATCGACACTTTGTAGCATATAGCCCAATGTGATAGGCGAGGTGTCTCGTACGGCAATTCCGTCTGCTATGGTTCTGACACTCAAGCTATCTATGGGTGTTTTTGCATCAAAAGAGTTTTTAAGGGCAGGCGCACCATTGGCACTAACGGCTATAACTTCTATGTTTGGGTTGATGCTTTTGATGGCACATGCCATCCCTGAGACAAGCCCGCCACCGCCGGCAGGAATAACAACTGCGTCCAAATCTGCACATTTGTCTAAGATATCCAGCCCCAGCGTTCCCTGCCCTGCTATGACCTCATCATCCTCAAAAGGATGCACAAAAGTAAGTGAGTGTTTTTTACCATACTCTATGGCATGTGCGTATGCTTCATCATAGTTTGCACCATGCAAAATGACATCAGCACCATAGTTTTTCACTCCGTTTATCTTAGTAAGAGGTGTTGACTCCGGCATAACGATAATGGCTTTTATGTCAAACATAGAAGCAGAGAGTGCCACTCCTTGTGCATGATTGCCCGCACTTGCAGCGATAACACCACATGCTCTTTGTGCATCATTAAGGGTTGCTATCTTGTTGTATGCACCCCTGATTTTAAATGCACCCGTTACTTGAAGATTCTCTTTTTTTAGGTAAACCTCACATCCGGAGTGCTTGCTTAGATGTGGTGCGTAAGAGAGAGGCGTGTCAACAACCACACCCTTTATGCGCTCTCTTGCTTCATAGATTTTTTTTACATCAAACAAAAAAATCTCCTAAAAAAGCATACGATGTTCTACCATCGTACACATATTTTGCACTACTTGCATCCCTGCATCTTTTGCCTTTTGTGCGGCTTCGTTGTTGACAATCCCTTTTTGCGCCCAAAAAATCTTCACATCTCCTCTTGCGATACAAGCATCCGCTACCAAAGGCAAAATTTCTGGTTTTCTAAAGATGTTAACCATGTCTATCTCAAATGGAACTTCTGCGAGTGAGCGATAAACTTTTTCGCCTAAAATAGTCTCCTCTTTCGGATAAATCGGTACTATCTTGAAACCATGTTCTTGGAGATACTTTGCCACTCTATGGCTATCTTTACTCTCGTCAGGGGAGAGTCCAACTACGGCTATAGTTTTTGTGATATTAAATATCTCTTTTATCTCTTCTCTGTTTGCATTAATTGTTGGAAATTCGCACTCCATGGACACTCCTTGACTTTTATAATAAAGCAATTATACCAAAAGTTTATCCTGCCCCGATAAAGATAGATTTAACGAGTTTTTGATATTATCCCGAATTATCCAAAAATTTACAGATGGCAGAGAAAAATGAATATAAAATTAGTTGAAACAGAATTGAGTGAAGTTGTTGCGGATGTGAACGTTGTTTTTATCAAAAAAGATGAGATAGAGACATGTGAACATGCCGAGGTTTTAAAAAAAGCAGGATTTGCGGCAGAGCAAGATACTACCTGCTTTTTGTATGAAAAAGGCGTTCTTGTTTGCGGTGTTGAGAGCAAAAAAAGTGATGATATAAGAAGTGCGGCGGCTTCTGCCATCAAAGCACTCAAAGCATCAAACTTTAAATCTGCGAAGATTGCCATCCCAAGCAAATCTGTTATCACGGCACTTGTAGAGGGTGTAGCTCTTGGCGGATATGAGTTTAACGACTACAAATCAGAACCTAAAAAAGCCTCACTTGAAGATCTTTTTTTAGTCTCAAATGATTTGGATTTTACAAAAGTAGAGGAGATTTTTGCAACTTCTCTTATCGTTGCAAATGCTACAAATTTCACACGAGATATCGTAAACAAAGCACCGCAAGAGATTAACCCCCAAACTCTCTCTCATGTAGCAACCAACCTTGCAAAAGAGAACAACCTTGAGTGCGTAGTGCTTCAAGAAGATGATTTGGTAAAAGAAAATATGGGTGCAATGCTCGCCGTGGGTCGTGCTTCTGTTCATGGAAGTACGCTTATACATCTTAGTTATAAACCGCAAAACCCTAAAAAAGTAATTACGCTTGTCGGTAAAGGTTTGACATACGACAGCGGCGGACTAAGCCTAAAACAGCCTACTTCTATGGTCACGATGAAAATGGACAAAGCGGGGGCATGTGCCGTGCTTGGTATCTTAAAGGCGGTAAGCGAACTCAAACTTGACATTGAGGTACATGGATTTATCGGGGCAGTTGAAAATATGGTCGGCGGAAATGCGTATAAACCTGATGATGTTTTAGTCTCAAGAAGCAAAACAACCATAGAAGTAAGAAATACAGATGCAGAGGGTCGTTTGGTGCTTGCCGATGTTCTTGACTATGCGCAAGAGAAAGTTGATGCCGACTGTATCTTTGACTTTGCAACATTAACGGGAGCTTGTATGGTTGCTCTTGGGCAATACACTACAGGCTTGATGGGACACTCTCACAAACTAAAGCATGATATAAACAAAGCAGGAAGCGATGCAGGAGAGATGATAAGCTCGCTACCGTTTAACAGACACCTCAAAAAACTTCTCAAAAGTGAAATCGCCGATATCAGCAACACCTCTTCAAAACCATACGGCGGAGCGATTACGGCCGGTCTGTTTTTAGACAAGTTTATAAAAGAGGAAAACAAAAATAAGTGGATGCACTTTGACATAGCAGGAACTGCTTACACAGAGACACCATGGGACTGTAATGTTTACGGTGGTACTGGTGCTGGTGTGCGTTTGATGTGTAATTACTTGAAAAATATATAAA
>JAOTSA010000058.1 GCA_030247515.1 Sulfurimonas sp.
GTGATAAATAAAAAGTTTTATGGGATTGAAAATGAGTAAACTTTTATATGAAGAGCTTGAAAGCGGTATAGAATTTCTCAAAAACAGAGGCTATTTAAAAGATGAAATACCAAAAAGCATAATTGATAATGTAAAACAGCCATTGAGACAATATCAACTAAAAGCTTTAGAAAATTTTATATTTTATTGTGAAGACGCACAATATAAAAAGATACCGCATAAACACCTACTTTTCCACATGGCAACAGGAAGCGGAAAAACCAACATCATCGCCGCTTCTATTTTGTACCTTTACGAGAGGGGTTATAGAGATTTTATCTTTTTTGTAAATACCAACAACATCATCACAAAAACAAAAGTAAATCTTGTAAACAAATACTCATCAAAATACCTCTTTAAAGAAAAGATACTTATAAACAATCAAGAAGTAGCCATAAACCTTATAGAAGATACATTTGACAGCTCAAAGAGCGATGACATAAATATTCTCTTTACAACCACAAACAAACTGCACAACGATTTGGAGACTACCGTAAAAGAGAACTCCATCACATACACAGACTTTAAAGATAAAAAGCTTGTACTCATAGCCGATGAAGCGCACCACCTAAACGCAAATACTAAAACCGAAAAGGATACAGAACAAAACTGGGAGCAGACTACCAAAAATCTGCTAAACACCAACAAAGAAAATATTTTGCTGGAGTTTACAGCAACACAAGATTTGGAAGATAAAAAGATAGGTGCAAAATATAGAGATAAAATCATCGCCGATTATCCGCTAGTAAAGTTTAAAGAGGATAGATACTCTAAAGATATAAAACTCATAAGCGATAACTTAGAAGATAAAGAGCGGATTTTATCGGCGGTAATGGTAAGCGAATACAGAAGGCTTGTTGCTCAAAGAGAATTGAACCTAAGCATAAAACCCGTCATTATGTTTAAAACCGTAAAAAATACAGAAAATATAGATGCGGTGTTTGATATGTTTGTAAAACTTATAGAGGAGTTGAGAGTAGAAGATATTGATGCAATTTTTAAAATTTCAGAGATAAAAGCCATAAAAGAGTTAGAAAAAATAGTGAGTGATAAAAAAGGTTTTGTGCAAAATATCAAATACGCTTTTGAAAAATCAAACTGCTTGGTTATCCACTCAAAAGTAAAAGATAAAGAGGAAAAGCTAGCATATCTCAACTCTCTTGAAGATGCAAAAAATAGAATAAGAGCCATTTTTGCGGTGGATATTTTAAATGAGGGATGGGATGTTTTAAACCTTTTTGATATCATCAAACTTGACGAGATGCAAAAAAATACAAAAAGCACTATCAGCGAAGCGCAGCTTATCGGGCGAGGGGCGAGGTATTTTCCTTTTGTGTATAAAGATGAAGATAGATACAAAAGAAAGTTTGATGCGGATTTTGAACATCCTTTGAGAGTTTTGGAAGAGATGTATTTTTACAGCGTAAATCAAAGTGAGTATATATCATCTCTTACAAAAGAGCTTAGAAAAATCGGGCTTCTTGATGATGCGGACGACGAGAGCAAAACTGTAGAACTAAAGTTAAAACAGAGCTTTTTGGAAGATGAACTTTACAAAAACGGCGTTGTGTTTGTGAACAAAAAAGTACCTCAAGACAAGAGTATTGTAAAAGGCATAAGCGACTATATCGGCAATGCGCACAAGACGCAAAAAAGGCACATAGACAACACCACGCATGAGTTAAAAGTGTTTGATGAGGAGATAAAAGAGGCAAGTTTTAGCAAAATAGCAAAATTTAAAATCAATCTGATTGATAAAAATCTAGTACGGGTTGCAATAAATAAAAAACCGTTTTTTTACTTTGAGAGCCTAAAGAGGTACTTTGTAAATCTCAAAAGTATAAGCGAATTTATCGTAAGCGATGACTATCTGGGATGCGTGGAGTTCGCTTTTCACACCACAAAAGTATTTGAGCTTAGTGATGAAGTGAAGATAAAATTTTTACTTGAACTCTTAGGCGATATAGAGAGCAAGATACTGAAAAATGCAAAAGAGCATATCGGCAGTCGTGAGTTTCACCCCGTACGCATATGTGCAAAAATACCGCCTAAAAAAACCGTAAAACTCAAAGATAGCGATAGCCGCATTGATGTTTTAGATGATTGGTATGTTTACGAAGCACACGGCGGAACAAGTGAAGAGAGGCACTTTACAGACTTTATACTCAAAGTTTCAGATGAGCTAAAAACAAAATACAAAGTCGTAAAACTTATACGAAATGAAAAAGCATTTGAGATTTACAGCTTTGACAAACTGCGAGACGGAGCGAGGTTTGAGCCTGATTTTGTTTTGCTTTTAAAAGATAAAAATGATTGTATTCATCAGATTTTTTGCGAACCAAAGGGCGACTGGACAAAAGATGCAAAAGAAGGGTTTGAAAACTCTTCAGAAAAATGGAAAAATGAATTTTTGGAAGATATAACGAAGCTTACAGCTCAAAATAGTTTAGTGCTAGAAGACATAAACGAAAACGGGCTTAAACTTTATGAAAATGGATGTTATAAACTTTTTGGACTTCCTTTTTATAACTATGCAAACGAGAGTGAATTTAGAGAGAGGTTTGAGGAGTTAGTTTTAAAAAGTAAACCCATCTGATTTGTTAAGATTTTGCCCGAGTTCGTTAATGCCGTTGCTTTGCTCCTATTTATGCGTAACATCAGTTATAACTATTTTGTCTATGTAAAACCCTACCAATGATAACTGTTTCATCAATAACATCAAAAAGAATTCTATAATCTCCTACTCTTAGTCTATAGGCTGGTTCAAAGTTAGTGAGTTTTTTGATATTTGGGATGTTTGGAAAGTTTTGGAGTTCTAATATTTTATTGTGAAGGTTTGTTTTGAAAGGTTCATTTATAGATTTTAGGTCTTTAATTGCGCTTTTTCTGATTTCAATTTGCATGTTTTAGATACTCTTCAAAAGAGATACGCTCTTCATGTCTTGTGGTATTTAAAAGTTTCAAATCCTCTATATCCTCTTTTGCTACTATCTCTAACCCATCATTTTTAAAATGCTCTAACAGCCAAACAACCTTTTGAAAAAGCGTTTCATTTTGAATATTTATTGTCAACGATTGCATGGACACCTCTTTGTATAGATTTTTATGTTGTGATTATAGCACTGTTTTAAACTGGGTTGCTCAAAAAAGAGCTTCACCCCTTAACCCCATCCGCTCTAGGAGCTTTTAAAAAGCCAAAAAATAGCTTGATGTAGAGCATAAACGGTATCGTCCACACTATGGCTGAGAGCATGTATAGTGTTTGTGCGTACTCTTGGTAAAACGGGACAACTCCCCGCATAAGAGTTGCAGTAATTAGCAAACCTACCATCAAGTGGGTGTAGATGTTGCTTGTCAGATGTCGTCCCGTGTGAATCCAGCCGATGATTATCATTACCATTAAGTAGGAAAGTCCGTAACCGCCGCTTGTTATGAAGTGTCTGAAGCTGCTTGTATTTGCCGCATCGTTTGCCAAAATATCCCAACCCATAAGAGCGTATCCGCACGAGAGCATAAAAAAGATAAGCGAGAGGTAGATAATAAAAGGCTGATTGATAATCACTTTATCTTTTAAGATGTAGTCACCCGTAACCGCCAGTATCGCCGCACCTGCGGAGAGTCCAAGCCAGCCCAGAGCGGAGTTTGCAGGGTAGAGAAACTCCACAAGCGTAAAGAGCATGACCGTAAAAACCGCTAAGTTAGTCAGAGGTGGGCGTGCGATATAGACATCGTCTATGCCTTTGTCTTCCATAAGTTCATTGACGGCTTCCATATTTACTCGTCTAAGAGCTAAAAGTATAAGCACTACATGACCGCCAAGAGCGATTTTGAGGATCTCCATCGGATCTGTTTGCGCATGTCCCGCCATTGCGGCAAAAAACCATGCCTCAACGAGAAAAAGTCCTAAGAGCGTATAGCCCAAAGAGGAGTGTCGCTGAAGTTTGTCAAGTACGGCAATGCGTGCAAACCACAAAATCCATCCAAGCATCGCAAGATTTAAAATTGCCGCCACATAAACACCTGTAATGTCGATAAACCAAAAGCTCACTCGCCCCGCAACCCACAAAATCATCACATTTTTGAGTTTTTGCCCGATAAGCGGTACAAACCCTGGGAAGAGTTCGGGAAGTCCCGTGGTCAAAAACGCCAAAACTCCCGCCGTGAGGATGCCAAAGAGCATCTCATAAACATGCCAGACAAGCACATTTTGCATAAACGGGATGTTTAACACGCCGCTATAGACAAGTCCCCAAAGAAGCATGGAGAGTATCATATAGGGAGCAAGAAGCAGGAAAACAGGGCGAAATCCGTACGCCAGATAGGCAGGCACGCCCGTGTCGTCGGGGTAGTAAAGGTAGTGGTTGGTAGCGTGGAGTATCGGCTCTTTTTCTTCTTTTTTGCTCATTATTTTAGTTCCAGTTCAAATGTTCTTATAATCTCTTCATCTTGCAGTATCTCGGCACTTTTGCCATAAACATATCTGTCGTCTCTCTCATTTTGGATAAGGTCAAATCTAAATTTTTTCACGATATGCCCAGGGTCGGCTTTTAGGAGCAGCATCTCGTCACTCAGGCGAATTGCTTCCATAAGGTCGTGTGTGATAAAAAGAACGCTTATCTCTTTTTTGCTTATCATGTCGATGAGTACGCTTTGAAGCTCTTTTTTTAGCCCGATATCAAGTGCGGAAAACGGCTCATCCAAAAAGAGCAGGGCAGGTTTGACGACTAACGCTCTTGCAAAACTCACTCTTTGCTTCATGCCACCGCTCAAATCTTTTGGAAATTTGTCAAAATCATCCTCTTCAAGCCCAAAACGGAGCGCAATCTCTTGCGATTTTTTGATGGCATTGCTCTTTTTTTCGCCCTTTGCCAGAAGTGCCAAAGCGATGTTGTCTATGACGCTCTTCCATGGAAGCAGTCGTGCCTCTTGAAACGCAAAAGCACTGCTTGTAAATGTGTTCGTGACACTTCCCTCTTGCACGTCCAAAAGCCCTGCACAAAGGTGTAGAAGCGTTGTTTTTCCGCCTCCACTTGGTCCGACGATGGAGAGAACTTCCCCTTTTTCAAGGGTAAAGTTTATATTTTTTAAAATCTCCGTAAAACCAAAACGATGGTTTAGTTTTTTGACTTCTAATCTCTCCATAACTCAACCTCCCGCTTAATCGGCTCTAAAATGATGTACTCGATGAACATAAGCGAGCCTATCATGATAACCACGATAGAGAGAGCTGTGGGCGTGTCAAGCTGGCTTCTCGCCGTTGCAAGCGATGCACCGATACCGTTGCTTGTCGCCAAGAGTTCTGCCATGATGACTATCTTCCACGCCATTCCAAGCGCACTGACCCATGCGGGAAAAACATAAGAGAAGATATGTGGAAAGTAAACATCAAAAAAGCGCATATGCCACGGAAAATGAAAGCTTTGCGCCATCTCTTTGAGGTCGCCATCTAGCGTGCGTGTCCCTTGAAGCGCACCTACAAAGATGATGGGAAACGAGGCAACGGTAACTGTAAATATGACAGTTTCATCCCCCATCCCAAACCAAATCATCGCCAAAACTATCCAAGCGATGGGCGGCATACCCACAAGGATGGTAACGATGGGACGGCTCATCATGGAAGCGGTTGCGAAAAAACCAGCCAAAAGCCCAAGAGCCGTTCCAAGCACCAAAGCCGCACCAAAGCCGATGGAAGAGCGATAAAGTGTCGTGTGTATCTCTGCTAAAACTGCCTCATCATGAAGCATTGTATGTAGTGTTTTGAAAGTTTCAAGCGGGGAAGGAAGGACTAAATCGCCATAAACCTGATTGCCGACATCCCAAAGAGCGATAAAGAGAAAGATGGAAGCCACCGCTCCCCACCCGCTCCAAAGAAAGGCGGGAAAATCTTTTAAAATCTTAAAGGCAAATTTCATGCTCTACTTCCCATAGTAAAAACTCTCCTGCGGAAGCTTCTCGCCTATACTTTTTGGCTCTTCTGCTTTGAGGATTTCAAAGAAAAACTCAAGCTCTTTTTTAGCCTCTTTTGCAGGTACATTTTTGAGACGCACATGCGAAACAGAATCATTTACCGCATCTTCATTTAGCATAGTAAGCGTTTTTGCGGCAAGTTTTCCCGCCTCTTTTGGGTTTGCTTTGTACCACTCAAGCGACTTTGCGTACTCTTCTTGAAATCTTTTTATAAGCTGTTCATCCTTGACATGCCCCATAACCGCAACGCCCGCTTCAGGAATATCGCCTTTTGTGCCAAAAGCTTTGCCCCACGCCTCTTGCAGATCCACGCTTCTGTAAAGCTCGGGTGCGACAATGCTCACGGGAAAAGATTTTGTTTTGCGAAGTGCCATAGAGATGGCAGGTTCAGCCAAAAGTGCGTGGTCAACTCTTCTCATGATAAGCATCTGCATCGCATCAACGGGGCTAGCGACATAAACCAGCTCAAAATCCTTTTGCGGGTCTAAACCCTCTTTTTTTGCAAGCTGTTTAAAGACGACATCGGGCATATCTGCACGAAAAGGAACGGCTATCTTTTTGCCCTTAAAATCTTTGAGTGTTTTGAGCGTGTTATCACGGCTTATCATCCCCAAAATCCCCCAAACAGAGACGCTCAGCAGTTTTATGTCCACTCCTTTGTTATTAAGAGTAGCCGCCGTGTTGGTCGGAACTGCCACAAAATCAACATCCCCCTTAATCGCCATAGCACGAAGTTCATCAGGATTTTTCCAGACACGAAACTCCACTTTGTCCGCCACATCTTTAAGAGCGTTCGTCTCTATCATATGCAAAATCGGATGCGAAACAGAGGCAAAAGGACCTGAAACCACAAGCTTTTCAACCTTTGCCTCAGCAAAAGAAGCACCCAGAACTACAACCGCACTAAGTGTATAGAGTAATTTTTTCATAATCTCTTCTCCAAAATATATTTCGTATATTACTAATAATGATAGTAGTTATCATTGATTTCAATCAAGACTGCAACAACACATCAAATCGGAAGTGGGGCTTCAGCCCCGCATAAAACCAAAACACACATCAAGCGAGGCTAAAGCCTCACTTCCAAAAAAATATGGCATCAGTTAAAAAAGATACCCAACCCTTGCAACAAATCTCTCTTTCTCAAGCGGCTGATACTCTTTTAAGTCATAGTGCGCCAAGAACGAAACACCCACTCCAAAGTGGATTTTTGGTTTGCCAAAAGGCAAAAACTCTATCTGCGGCGTGATATAGCCCGTGCTTCCGCTAAAAGCCTTAAACGGCAACATTGAGCGAAGCATCGCATTTGTGTCGCTACCCATGTCGGTTGTAGTATTGTACGCAAAATTGTACTCAATCCCAACATTTATCTGTTTCGTAATGGCTTTTGTCGTGGAGAGATCAAAGCTTAGTTCATTCCCAAAATCATAATCATGCTCTGCCTTTGGTCTGTAAGTAAACATCGTGTGAGCGTCCACCCCCCAGCTCTCATCAACCATATATGAGACTCCCATCCCGATTTTGTACTCAAACTCCCCCGTTCCCATCTGTGTAGGCATCGGAGTATTTATGCCCGTTGCAAAAGCAGGAGCTTTTTTAAATCCGTTGTCGTTTGAACCAGTTGGTAGTTTCACGCCGCCATCAAGTGAGAGTTGAAATCCATACTCGCTGATGGGCAAAAGAACATGTCTTGCAACCAAGACGACATCGCCCACCCCGCTGTTGTCTATGGCAACATCATTTGCTCCAAGCTTTGCCGTAGCTTCTATGTTTTTATAGGGAACGATAGCCCCCAAAGTCGTTGTTTTTGTCACTCCATAGTTTAGTTTAAACAGAGTTACATTTGCCGTCGCATCCAAATTTTCCTTATTTTGTACTTCACTCGAACCGTTAAACATATTTTCTCTATCAAAGAGTATATGTTTTAGCGTCATCTTTGCCATCCCATCAGGCAAAACCTGCGCCCCGCCTTTGGAGTTGATGGCAGGGATAACATCCGCAAACATCATAATTGGTGTAACCATACTAAGTGCTAAAGCTATTTTTTTCATTTTTCTAACCTTTTTTAAAGTGATATTCATTCTCAATAAAGAAGTGTAGTAGAATATTTCTTAATCTAAGATAAATAGTGATAGTCATTATCATAAAAATAGTTTGATAAACTTTTCGATAAAATTGCACTTATGAATAAAGAACAATACACAAAAGCCATAGAGCTTCTTAACCTCTACGCATACCACTACTATGTCCTTGACGACCCTATGACGACCGATGAGGTTTATGACAAACTCTACCATGAAGTTTTGGAGTATGAAGAGCAAAATGAGGGGGATATTTTGCCCTCTTCACCGACACAAAGGGTAGGGGACGCTATCTCTGATGGGTTTGAAAAAGCGTCGCATCTTAGCCGTATGTGGAGTTTGGAAGATGTTTTTGACTCCGATGGTCTGCAAAAATGGCTTACCAAAACCTACAAGCTTGACCGCAATATCTCCTTTTACTGCGAACCAAAGTATGACGGTGCATCGCTAAATCTTATCTATGAAAACGGCATCCTTACACAAGGTATCACGAGAGGAGATGGTAGTATTGGCGAGCTGATAACGCAAAATGTCAAGACGATTCGCTCTATCCCACTTGCCATTGAGCATAAAGAACGCATCGAGATTCGGGGTGAGGTGGTGCTTTACAAAGAGGAGTTTGAGCGCATCAACCATGAGAGAGCCGCAAAAGGCGAGGCAGTTTTTGCAAACCCGAGAAATGCGGCGGCGGGGAGTTTGAGACAGCTGGATTCGAGCATCACTGCTTCAAGAAATCTAGTTTTTTTACCTTACGGTGTTGGGGAAAACACGCTAGAACATAAACTTTTGAGCCAAAAGATGGAGCATGTTTACTCTTTGGGGTTTAAAAAACCGCCGCTTTGTGCTACATGTCAAAACTTTGAGGAGATAGAAGCGATTTATGAGGAAATGAACAAAAATCGTGAGAGTTACGCCATGATGCTCGATGGGATGGTTATAAAAGTAAACGAGATAGCCGCACAGATAGACATGGGCTATACCGTCAAAAACCCCCGTTTCTCCGTGGCTTACAAGTTTCCTGCCGTTGAGAAGATAACCACGCTCAAAGAGATTTTGCTTCAAGTCGGACGCACGGGCGTTGTTACTCCCGTTGCCGTGGTTGAGCCGACAAACATCGACGGTGTTGTTGTTGAGAGAGCCACGCTACACAATTTTGACGAGATAGAGCGAAAAGATATCCGCATAAATGACAAAGTCATCATCCTAAGAAGCGGCGATGTGATACCAAAAATCATAAAAGTTTTAACGCATGAGAGAGACGGAAGCGAGCTAAAGGTGCAAAAGCCCACAAATTGCCCCGTTTGCGGCAGTGAACTTTTGGATGAGGGTGTACTTCTAAAGTGCCAAAATCTCACATGCGAAGCCAGAGTTATCAACTCCATCATCTATTTTGCTTCTAAGCCATGCCTCAATATCGACGGTTTGGGTTCTAAGATAGTCGAGGCTCTTTTTGAGGCAGGTTTGGTAAAAAGCGTGCTTGATTTGTTTGAGTTAGATATGGAAAAACTGCTGAAGCTTGAGGGTTTCAAAGATAAAAAAGCGCAAAACTTGCTTGACTCACTTGAATCGGCAAAAGGGTGCGACTACTGGCGATTTCTCAACTCTTTGGGGATTGAGCATATCGGAGAGGTTGCGTCAAAGGCTCTTAGCAGTAGATTTGGAAGCTCTTTTGTGGATGCTTCAAAAGAGGAGATTATCGCACTTGAGGGATTTGGAGAGGAGATGGCGGAGTCTGTTTTGGAGTTTGTGCGTGTCAACAGAGAGACGATTGCAAAACTTCAAGCAACACTCCGCCCACTTGAGCCGCTTCAAAGAGAAGAGGCACATGAAAACCCTTTTAAAGGCAAAAGCGTTGTTTTGACGGGAAGCATGAGCCTCTCAAGAGACGCTATAAAAGAGATGTTGGAAGCTCTGGGCGCAAAGGTGGTAAGTTCCGTCTCTAAAAAAACTGATTTTGTCATTTACGGAGAAGATGCGGGAAGCAAATACGACAAAGCCATCGATTTGGGCATTGCGGTTCTTAGCGAGCAAGAGATGAGGGAAAAAATTGAGCAGGCTTGATAATTATCTGGTAGAAAATGGTTTGTGTGAGAGCAGAAACAAGGCACAAAGCATCATAAAAGAGGGACTTGTAAGCGTAAACGGCGAGCAGATAATCAAGAGTTCTCATACACTCAAAGAGAGCGATAAAGTTGCAGTGCGAGAGCATAAAGAGTATGTCTCCCGTGCGGCTTTTAAACTGGATGCTTTTTTGGATGAACTAGGGCTTGATGTAAAAGGGATGAACGCGCTAGACATCGGCGCATCAACAGGCGGTTTTACGCAGGTTTTACTAGAGAGAGGAGCAAGTGAGGTAACCGCAGTAGATGTAGGACGAGAACAGCTCCATAAAAGCCTAAAAAACGATGCAAGAGTCCGTTCATACGAGGGTTGCGACATACGAGAGTTCAAGAGCGACAAGGAGTTTGACATAGTAGTAAGCGATGTCGCTTTTATCTCTCTGCTCTACATCTTAGACGCCGTCGATAGGCTTGCAAAGAGCAAAATCATCCTGCTTTTCAAACCGCAATTTGAAGTAGGACGAGAAGCCAAAAGAGACAAAAACGGCGTGGTTACTGATGAAAAAGCGGTACTAAATGCCATGATAAAGTTTGAAGACGCTTGTGCTCTTTTAGGGTGGAAACTGTCTTTAAAATCGCTTTCAAAACTCACAGGTAAAGAGGGAAATCTGGAGTATTGCTACTTTTTTGAGAAGTAGTTTTAAAAGTATTGCAAATTGCAATATTCTTTGAGTTGATTTGTCTCAAAAGCTATAATGTTTGAAATGATTATAAAAGGTAAAAACCGATGAAACCGCATGAATCTATTAAACTTTTTGAAGAGAAAAAAGTAAGAACTCTCTGGGATGATGAGCAAGAGAAATGGTATGTATCTATCGTAGATGTTGTAGAAATTTTGACGGACAGCCAAGACTTTCAAAGAGCAAGAAAATATTGGAATAAGTTAAAACAACGCCTAAAAGACGAAGGAAATGAAACGGTGACAAATTGTCACCAGTTGAAAATGAAAGCGGAAGATGGCAAGATGAGGCTAACGGATGTAGCCGATACCGAGCAGCTTTTTAGGCTTATTCAGTCCATTCCGTCTCCAAAAGCAGAGCCTTTTAAGCTTTGGTTGGCAAGGGTGGCAAGTGAGCGACTCGATGAGATGAGCGACCCTGAACTTAGCATCGATAGAGCATTAAAGCAGTATTTGGAACTCGGATACAGCGAAAACTGGATAAATCAAAGACTAAAAAGCATAGAGATACGAAAAGAGCTGACAGATGAGTGGAAAAGAGTGGGAGTGCAAGAGGGAGCAGAGTTTGCGACACTCACGGACATTATCACAAAAACTTGGGCGGATAAAACAACAAAAGAGTATAAAATCTTAAAAGGTCTCAAAAAAGAGAACCTGCGGGACAATATGACGAACACGGAGTTGATTTTAAACATGTTGGCAGAAGCTTCTACTAAAGACATTTCAGAAGCGATAAATCCTAAGAGCTTTGAAGAGAGCAAAGATGTAGCCAAACAAGGCGGCAATGTAGCAAAAGTAGCAAGAGCCGAACTTGAAGCCAAAACTGGTAAAAAAGTAGTGACAAGCAAAAACGCAAAAAATTTGCTTGAAGATAAAGAAAAATAAGCGATAAATTTTTTTCTCATTTAAATTAACATTTTCGTTTATTTTGTTGATTTCAATCTATTTTGTAT
>JAOTSA010000059.1 GCA_030247515.1 Sulfurimonas sp.
TATATACACAGCTAGATTTCAGTATGCAATAACCAAACATAAGTTACAATGCCACAAAATGTAAAATAACTTTTTTAGGTTGTGTATGAAAAAAAGGTCCTCTTTCGCCATCTTTAGATCATCAATATTTGCTCTTTTTCTACGGGAGATGTATGAGTCTGTGGGTGTAAAAAAAATAGGTTACTTTTGGCTGTTTTTTGACATACTTTTTGTTGTATTTATTTTTGCTGGTTTAAAAAGCGTGGTAAGAGATGCCTCCGTACCTGGTTTGGATATGGTTATCTTTATTGCCGTAAATATTATGGCATTTTACTTTTTTAAAGATACTATCATGCTCTTATTGAACTCTTTTTCTACAAACAAATCCCTCTTTGACTACAGACAGGTAAGACCCATAGATGTTCTTTTTTCCAAGTTTTTATTTAGTCTTTATACCCGCATATTGGCTACTTTAGTTATGATAGCCATCGGTCTTTATCTTAATTTTGACTTAAGTGTTAAAAATTTCAACATGGTTGCATTTTCCATCATATGGCTAGGCATATTTGCGCTTGCCATAGGTCTTTTAAGTGCTGTTCTTGCCTCTTTTTTTGATTTTTACAAAAGATTTGTAAAATATCTGATGTTACCGCTGCTTTTTTTGTCCGCTGTTTTTTATACGGTAGAATCACTTCCGCCACTTTTTCAAACTATCATCCTCTACAACCCTGTTACTCATTTTATGGAGATGCTGCATGGAAGTTACTTTTATGCACTGGACACTCGCTATGTTGACTATGTTTATATGATTTATTGGACTGTTATCCCGCTTTTTTTAGGGCTTTTTTTCTATACTAGAAGCGAAAAAGGGATTATTGCTTCATGATAAAACTCATCAATGCCACAAAATACTACAAAACAGAAAATGAGAATAAATACATCCTTAAAAATGTAACTTTAGAGATACCAAGTGGCGTAAATATAGGGATACTGGGCAAAAACGGAGCTGGAAAGTCCACTCTTTTGAAGATGCTTGCAGGTATAGACTTCCCATCTTCAGGAGAGATACTCTCTGACAAATCTTTTTCATGGGTAATGGGTCTTACAAAAGGGATTCAACCTTTTATGACGGGAAGACAAAACGTAAAGTTCATCTGCCGCATCTATGGGAAAAGTGAAGCGGAGATAAAAAAAATAGCCGCACACGTTAAAGAGTTTTCGGAGCTTGAAGACTATTTTGACATGCCTATAAACTCCTACTCAAGCGGTATGAAATCACGCCTCAGCTTTGCTATGAGCCTTGCTTTTGAGTTTGACTACCTCATCATAGATGAAATCCTCTCTGTCGGAGATGCAAGTTTTAGACAAAAATCTCGAGAAGCACTGCAAGAAAAGATGCAAAAATGCAATATTCTTATAGTTAGCCACTCCATGGAAACTCTAAGAGAGCTATGTGATGCAGGGCTTATAGTTGATAACGGGCAAGTAAGCTACTATGATGATATAGAAGACGCTATCAGTAGCTACAATAACATCAATAAAGTTGAAAATAAAAAAATCCTCTCAAGCGATGGCTCAACTTTTGACACTATTAACGATGTCGCTATACACTACAAAGTAAGACCAAAAGGTATCCTGCAAGCCATCAACCAAAACAACGGTTCTCATCAGTTTTTGAGAAAAGTTTTTTGGTATGAAAACACCAAAGAACCAAAGTTTCAAAACTGGCAAAATGTAAAAGATGGTATGATTATATCGTCCGATGGGATAGTCTTTGTCAATGCAAAGGAAGCTTATGCTTTTTATACAGAAGCCATCAAAAGGGTTACACTTGAAGAGAACCACATCGAAAAAGCTCTCTCTAATGATGGTTTTTCTAAAAAATTAAAAATTAAATTTTACTATTTAAGTGAGTATATATGTCAAAAAAATTGAAAAAATTCTCAAAAATGCAACTTTTTTTTCTCTCTTTGTTTGTGGTTTTAAACCTCTACTTTTTGGTTATAAAATCGGAACTTTATGAGTCAAAAACGGCTCTTTTGGTTAAAGATATGAGTTCATCCTCCACAAATTCATCCATCGGTCTCTCTCTGCTTGGTATGGGTGCATCATCTCAGGTTCAAGACTCAAAAGTAGTAGAAGAGTATCTAAAATCTTTTGATATCTATAAACGTCTTGATGAAAAATTTGGACTCTCAGAACACTATAAAAGCAAGAAACTTGACTTTATAGAGAGACTTGCGCAAGATGCGACGCAAGAGGATTTTTTAGAGTTTTACAATTCTCGTCTTCATGTGTCATTTGATGAGGCATCCAGCATATTGCACATCGCTTTTTCCCATGTTGAGCCACAAAAAGCCAAAGAGATTTTAGAATTTTTGGTGCTTGAGGTGGAGGGGCAGATAAATGAGCTCAACCGTAAAAATGCTCAAAGACAGTTGGCTTTCATAGAACAAGAGTACGCAAAAGCAAAAATAAAGATGAATAACTCTTCAAAAATGCTTGAAGAGCATCAAAACACAAACTTGGTACTTGACCCTGCCACACAAGCAAGCGCAACAACTGGCGTGATTTCTCAGCTTGAAGCGACGTTGACACAAAAAAAGATTCAGTATGCAACTATGCTTGGTTATCTAAACGAAGAGAGCTATGAACTAAAAGCACTTCAAAAAGAGATGGACGAGATAGAGAAGTCAATTGCAAGCCAGAAGAAAGAGTTGAGCGGAACATCTAAAGACAGGCTAAACAAAACTATGTTTGAGCATGAAAAACTAAAACTTCAACTTGAGTTTGACACTGAAGTCTATAAAAATGCTCTTTTGCAGCTTGAGACCACCAAAATCGATGTCTCCAAAGAGGCAAAAATGCTAAGTATCATCAGTAAACCAAATCTACCAGATGGCTATACATACCCAAACAAGCCAAAAATGTTCATTACTATTTTCATTGTAATGCTTCTGATGTATGGTATATTTTCAATGCTAAATTCAATCATAAAAGATCATAAAGAGTAATCATGAAAAAAATAGTTATAATCCTCGCCCTGTTTGTGCTAAATCTATACGCCCTCGCCGTCGATACTTTAAGCACCACACAAGACACTAATGTCAGTGTCATAGATGAAAGTCATAAAGTATTTGGATATACACTTTTTAACGGTTCGTTTTCAAACGCTAAGCAGCATCGCTATAACCCAAACTATCTTATAAACATAGGTGATATCATCAACATAAAACTCTGGGGTGCTTTTGACTTTAATGCCAGCATTCCAGTGGATTCTCAAGGAAATATCTTTCTGCCTAAAGTAGGTACTATTAAACTTTTGGGCGTGAGAAACGACAAACTCTCTCTTGCAATACAAAATGAGTTAAAAAGTGTTTTTAGAGAAAATGTTCACGTATATGCAGACCTTGGAAACTATCAGCCAGTAAGTATCTTTGTAACAGGAGCTGTTAACAAACCAGGACTTTATGAGGGTCTATCGTCTGACTCAATCATCCAGTTTTTGGATAAAGCCAAAGGGATAGATAGCAAATACGGCAGCTACAGAAAGGTCTCTGTTCTTAGGGAAAACAAGCTCATAAAAGAGTTCGACCTCTACACTTTTTTGCTTAGCGGAGAGTTGGATTTATTTCAATTTCAAATGGGCGATGTGATAAATGTCGGCAGTATAACTCACTATATTGAGATTAACGGTGATGTAAAAAGAGCTTACAGATACGAGATAAAAGAGGAGTTTGTTACCCTTGATGAAATTACAAAAGTTGCTATTCTAAACCCGACTGCTACTAGTTTTACTATCAAAAAGTGGAATCAAGAAAATGAGCAGACTACTAGCATTCACTCCATAAAAGATAACCGCAATATGAAGATATACAGCGGTGAAGTTATAGAGTTTTTGCCAGACCATAACGCAAAGACAATAGAGATAAAAGTGACGGGAGAGCATCTAAATCTTCGCAATCTTGTTGTAAAAAAGGGTGCAACGCTCAAGGATGTGTTTGAAAAAATCAACCCATCAGAACTTTCCAACCTAAATGCGTTTCAACTCTACAGACAGAGTGTTGCACAACAACAAAAAGTGCTTTTAGAGTCTCAACTTAAAGATTTGGAAGCAAAAACTCTTACAACTGGTTCTATGACTAATGAAGAGGCAATTATACGAAAACAAGAGGCGCAACTCGTACTTAATTTTATAGACAGAGCAAAAAAAGTTGAACCAAAAGGTCAAGTAGTTATCAACAAGGCGACAGATCTCTCAAACATCATTCTTGAAGATAAAGATGAGATTTATATACCTATGAAAAACCATATGGTTATAGTCCAAGGGGAAGTTATGCTTCCAAGTGCGCAAAGCTTTGTAAAAGAGATGAGTTTTGAAGATTATATCAAATCATGCGGGGGATATAATTTTAGAGCAGATGAAAACAATGTCTTGATAATCAAACAAAACGGAAAAGTTCTAAGCTACAACCCATCTTCGTGGACAGATGAAAAATACAGTGTTGAACCAGGGGACAACATACTTGTTCTTGGAAAAGTTGAAACAAAATCTTTACAAGTTGTAAAAGATATCACACAGATTCTCTATCAAATAGCAGTAGGTGCGGCAGTAGTACTAAGATACTAAAAGCCGCTCTTTTAGAAAAAAGGAAGCGGTAATAACCCTACCGCTCCGATTGTATCCTCTGTATGGTCCTTGTCGTACTCTTTCCATCCACAAAATCAACAAGCCTTAACTCCCCAGAAAATTCAGCTCCCACAACATCTTTACCCTTATAGTCGCCACCTTTTACAAGTATGTCGGGGGAGACCATTTTTATAAGCTCATATGGCGTATCATCCTCAAACGGCACGACAAAATCAACAGCTTCAAGAGCCGCTAAGATGTAAGCTCTATCCTCGGCTATATTGACGGGTCTTGATTCGCCTTTTAGCCTTTTAACAGATGCGTCGGAGTTTAGTCCGACTATAAGCACATCTCCAAAACTCTTTGCCTCTTGTAGGTACTTCACATGCCCAACATGCAAGATATCAAAACAGCCGTTTGTAAAGACAACTTTTTTACCGTTCTTGCGGTATCTCTCAACCACTGCTTTTATCTCATCAAAGCTCTTTATATGCGCATCAGAGGTACTTTTATGCAGAGTTGCTTCATACTCCTCTATCTCATCAAGGCTAACGGTCGCCGAACCGATTTTGCCCACAACCACACCTGCGGCAAGATTTGCAAATGACGCAGCTTTGTCTATATTTGCACCTGCACTAAGAGCGTATGCGATAGAAGCTATGACCGTATCTCCCGCACCCGTTACATCAAAAACTTCTTTTGCAACGGTCGGAAAAATCTTCATCTCATCCCCATAAGTCGCTATCCCGTCTTCTGAGAGCGTAATCATAGAGATACCTAACTCACACTCTTCTTTAAGTTTTAAAAGAGCTTTTTCAAGAGAGGTTTTATCTTTTATCTCTATTTTAGTAGCAATCATCGCCTCTTTTTTGTTTGGCGTGAGAAGATACGCTCCCTTGTATTTGCTATAGTCGCTCCCTTTTGGGTCAACCAGAACTTTTACGCTGTTTTTTGAACAAAGTTTTATAATTCCTTGACATAGCTCATCGCTTAAAACACCCTTGCCGTAGTCGGAAAGTATAACCGCATCATAGTTGTGCATCACATCTTGCAAAGAACTCACGATATCATCTGCTATGCTTTTTGATATCTGCTCTTTACTCTCTTTGTCATATCGTAAAATTTGTTGCGAGCTGGCTATTACTCGACTTTTTTTTGATGTTTTTCTACCATTTTGAGTAACTATGTTTGAGGTATCGACACCAAGAGAGCGAAGCATACCGATAAGTTCGACACCGATATCGTCATCACCTATAACACTGCTAACAGAGACTTTCGCACCCAAAGTCACAAGGTTGTTTATAACATTACCTGCACCGCCAAGAACGGTTGTCTCTTTTGCGATATCAACAACCTGTACGGGTGCTTCAGGAGAGATTCTCTCACAACTCCCCCACAAATAGTGATCTATCATCAAGTCACCTACAACCAAAATACGAGGATGCAAACCTTTAAAATTTTTCATTTTTTCACTTCTTGTTCATAAATTCTTCTGATTTCGCCGACATAAGCTCTGATGCCATCTTCCATCTCAAAACGAGGTTCATACCCAAGCATCTCTTTTGTTGTAGAGATATCCGCCTCCGTATGAAACTGGTAACTTCCGATGAATGGATTTGGGATATATTCGCAAGGCAAACTAGTTTCTAGCTCATGCTGCAAAATATCCACTATATCTTGAAAACTTCTAGCCCTGCCCGTTCCGACATTAAAAATCCCGCTCTCTTTTGGATTCATCGCTTTTATATTTGCCTGAATAATATCTTCTATATAGATAAAATCTCTTAAAATTTTATCGCTGCCTTCAAAGAGTCGTGGTGTTTTACCGAAAAGTATCTGATGACCAAACTGCAAAATCATAGATGCCGTCGTATTTTTAAAATACTCTCTTGCACCGTAAACATTAAAGTATCTAAGCCCGACTATTTTACTATCGCTTTTACCCATATATTCACGGCTCAGATTGTCCATGCAGAGTTTTGAGAAACCGTAAACATTTTGCGGTGCTTCATGCCCTACTCTCTGCGGTGATGGCGCATTTCCGTAAGTTGCGGCAGATGATGCGTAAATCATATTTGCACCATGACTAATGGCAAGTTCCAGCAAATTTTTATAAGCATTTACATTTGTTCTTATCATCAAATCTTGCTCTAGTGCGGTAGTGTCAGAGATAGCGGCTTCATGAAAAATATAGTCAAATTTATAGTTTAATTCTAAGCTAAGCAACACATCCCTATCGTTGATATCGCCGCTTATCACTTCTCCACGAAACCCGATGAGATTTTTAAAATGTCCAAAACTTCTTAAATTCCCATTAGAGAGAGTTTCTCCGCTTCTAAAGCTATCTAGCACTATAACTTTTGCTTCTGGATGATTCTCTTGAAAGTAAAATGCCAAGTTCGAACCAATGAAGCCTGCACCACCTGTTATAAGGATTGTTTTGTCTTTTAAATCATCATCAATGTATCTCATTTACACACCCATATCTTTTTAAATTTAACAAAATGTTAACCAATAAACCATTAACATCTATTTAAGAGTAAAATCACTATAATTTGCCCGAAATTTAAAAAAAGGGTTTAAAATGAAAAAAATCGTATTATCAATCGTTGCATTAACTGCATCAACTTTATTAATGGCTGAGGCTGTAAATGCTGGTGCATGTACTGGTTGTCACGGTGCTGACTGGAGCAAGCCTGCTCTTGGAAAATCTAAAGATGTTTCTAAAATGAGCAAAGCAGATGTAGCTGCTGCACTTAAAGGTTACAAAGCTGGTACATACGGCGGACCAATGAAAGGTCTTATGGCTGGTCAAGTTGCAAAATACTCTGATGCAGAGCTAGACGCATTCGCTCAAACTATCGGTAAGTAATTTACCTAAGCCACTCTAAAAGAGTGGCTCTCTTTCTTTATTCTGGTTTATAGTTCTCTTTCAAACTTTTTCTCTTTAGTTCCTGTTTTAGAGCATCGTTAAGTTCTTCTTCTCCATCAAATTTTGCAGCATTTAAAAACTTCTCTTCATCATCAAACTGCCCATTTTTTACCGCCCATAAAAAAGCAAAAAGTGCAACTGCTCCCAAAAAAAGAGATGCACCAAGCATCATAGCTATTACCCAACTATCCATGATTTACCTCTTTTTCCATTGATTTTGGATGCGCATAGAGTTGCCAACCACTAAAAGCGAGCTAGCGGACATGGAGATAGCCGCAATAAGCGGTATAACATACCCAGCCATAGCTAGGGGAATCGTCAAAGCGTTGTAAACTAGAGAGATAAAAAGGTTTTGCTTTATCAAGTCAAAAGTGGTAGTGCTTATCTTGAACGCCTCTTCAAGCGACTTGAGGGAGTTGTTTAAAAGCACCACATCCCCTACTTCAACAGCGATATCACTTCCGCCACCCATTGCGATACCTATGTCCGCCGATGCAAGTGCGAGTATATCATTTACCCCATCTCCAACCATCACAACACTTTTTGCCTCATTATGAAGCTTATTGATAAACTCCGCTTTGCTTTGAGGTGTCTGCTCGTACAAAACTCTCTCTATACCAACATTTGAAGCTACTTTTCTCGCCGCACTTTCATTGTCTCCTGTTAGCATAACGACATCAATCTGCATCTTTTTCATAGTGCTGACAAGCTCAAAAATACCCTCTTTTACTCTATCTTCAAGCTCATAAATGGCGACAACTTTTTGGTTTATAGCAAAAATAAAGAGTGTTGCATCGCTTGAAAAATCCACAATAATGCCATTTATCTCCAAAAGTTTTTTATTGCCGCCAAGCAGTTTCATCTCCCCAACTTCTGCCATCATACCAAAAGAGGGGATTTGGGTAAAAATATCAAAAGAGCATTCATGAAGTTTTTGATTCTCTTCTTTAATAAATCTCGCTACTCCTTTAGCTATAGGGTGCTTTGAGGATGCCACAAAAGAGTAGAGCAACTCTTTGTCAAACTCTTCAAAAATATGCTCTCTGACAACTTCAGGCTTTCCTGCCGTGATAGTCCCCGTTTTGTCCAAAACAAGCGTGTTTGTTTTTGCCATCGTCTCAAGCCCAGCCGCCTCTTTAAAGAGGATTCCCCTCGATGCGCCCAGACCAAGCCCTACCAGAGTTGCAACTGGTGTCGCAAGAGCAAGCGCACATGGACAAGCGATAATGATAACAGAGATAGCCACCATCAAAGAGGTCTCAAAACTATGTGACGACAGCCACCATCCCAAAAATGTCAACAATGAAAGCGTCAAAATTACCAAAGAGAAGTGTTCTGAGAGCCTGTTTGCCATCTGCTGAATCTTTGGTTTTTTGTTGATGGCACTCTCTAAAAGCTTGACGATGTTTGCAAGAGTTGAATGCTTAAAGTCTTTGACCACCCTAAAATGGACATCCGCATCAATACTCACGCTGCCGCTGATTACGCTCATTCCGACACTTTTATGGATGGGATCACTCTCTCCTGTTAGGCTTGATTCATCAAAAGAACCGCTTCCTTTGATAATATCGCCATCAAGCAAAACCCTCTCTCCGCTTGAGACAACAACCACATCTCCAACCTGCACATCATCAAGTTTGATAGCGATTATCTTCTCTTTTTTGACTATTTTTACTTCACTCGGTATTGCGCTTGTTATCTTATCAAGCGTATCAGCCGCCTTTTTTTTGCTCAAAACTTCTAAAAACTTTCCGATTAAAACAAATGTGATTATCATGGTTACAGAGTCAAAATAGGCTTCACCTTTTTGACTTATGGCAACATAGATAGAGTAGAGATAGGCTAAAGTAGCTCCTGTCGCCACAAGCAAGTCCATGTTGACCACTTTTGTTTTAAGCCCGTAGTATGCACCCCTAAAAAAGACCCAGCCGCTATAAAAAAGTACAGGTGTCGCAAGAATGCCCTCTGCTATGTTGAGAATGGTTTTTACATCTTGCGTTATGCCGCTAAAATAACCTGCATACTGCGCTACAGCAATCCACATAATGTTCATGGATGCAAAAATCGCAACTGCCATCTTAAGATAGTACTCTTTTCTCTCTTGGTTTGCATGCGACTCTTGCGCAAAAGCATCATAAGCAAATGCGTCATAGCCGATGGAGCGAACTGTTTCTATGATTTTTGAGAGTTTGACAACATTATCCGCCCAGACGATGGTGGCTTTGTTGTTCGTAAAGTTGATATTTGCCTCTATCACACCCTCCATCTTATGCAAAGCTTTTTCATTTAGCCAAACACAAGCCGAGCAGTGAATCCCTTTAATAACAAGTGAAACTTCACAAAAACCATCACTGTTGACTTTGACATATCTGTCATAAAAAGATTGGGAATCAAAAGCGGATATGTCTTGAAGAGTTTGGAGTGGTGGAGCAAGGGGAGTGCTTTTACTTTTTTCATAGAAACTGCCCAGCCCCTCTTCTTGAAGCAGATGAAAAACTCCTTGGCAACCGTTGCAACAGAAGTAACGCTCACCCTCTTTTATCATAACTGATGGCTCAAACTCCAAATGACAATGTGAACATGGTATCTTAGAGGACAACTTCAAACTTTCCAAATTTTTTGTTTTTTTGGATTTTATTCCATGGCATTACATATCCGCTCATACAGATATAGACACCATAATCCACAACCCCTTTTGCAAATCCTATCGCCATTCCAAGATTGAAACTCGCCTCCACGCTATCTATCTCAAAAGGTCGCATAGCACCCACAAAAATGATTTTTCTATTTTCAAATATCTCTGCCAAAAATTCGGCACTTAGGTGCATCGTATCTGTTCCATGGACTATCACAAAAGTATCATCTGTTGATTCTGCAATGATGCGTGCAAGCATTTTTCGATCATCAAGCGTCATATCTAAACTATCTTTGTATATTACTCCCGCAAGGTCAAACTTTGCATCAGCACTCCTAAGTATCTCCTCTATTGCCCCGTTACTGTATGAAATCTCAAGCTCACCATTTAAAGGGTTGTATTTTTTATTAAAAGTACCGCCACTGTTAAGTATCAACATTTTTTATATCTCCTTTAGCTTAGAAACTATTTTTGTTGCTTTTGATTTGTTATGTATGTGATGTTCATCAAAAAGATAACTCTCTTTTATCCCCGCAGTAAGGGCCGCTTCGATATCGCTCTCTTTATCACCGACCAAGATGGAGTTTTTTAGGTCAACATCAAACTCTTTTTGTGCTTGTAGTAACATCCCAGCTTCAGGCTTTCTACAACTACATGCTCCAGATATCTCGGGATGATGCGGGCAAAAATAGACTTTTTGTATCTCAACACCATGTTTTGCAAACTCTTCAACCATCCATGATGACAAAATATCAAACGCCTCTTGTGTATAATAACCCCTTGCAATTCCTGATTGATTGGTTACCACAAAAAGAAGATATCCTTGATTTTGGTACTTTTTGCAAAGCTCAAAAATCCCCTCTATAAACTTAAAATCTTCCACTTTGTAAAGATAGTTTATCTCAACATTTACCACGCCATCACGGTCTAAAAAAAGAGCTTTTTTCATAAGAGATTAGTTCACACCATCTGCAAAAATCTCTTTTTCTATAATGTCACAAATTATATGCCCGATGAGGATGTGTGACTCTTGAATTCTAGGAGTAGATTCCGAGGGAACGACAATCGCCATATCAGCCATTTTTGCCATCTCGCCACCATCACGTCCAACAAGAGCGACAGTTGTTATCCCTTTTTGCTTTGCAATATCAAAAGCATTGATGATATTTTGAGAGTTACCAGATGTTGATATACCAACAAAAATATCTCCGCTCTGCCCCATCCCCTCCAACTGACGAGAAAAAACTTTATCGTATCCATAATCATTGCCAATTGCAGTCAAATTTGAAGTATCAGTGGTAAGTGCTAGAGATGGAAGTGATGGTCTATCAAAACCATACCTCCCAACCAACTCCGCCGCAATATGCTGTGCATCCGCCGCACTTCCGCCATTTCCAGCTAAAATTGTTTTGTTTGTGCTATTTTTATAGATGGCAACACAAGCCTGTGCCACCTGTACTATTTTTTCCAATAACATATCATTGTTGTAAATTGCTTGTTTTGTTTCATAAGATTTTTTTATCTGATCTTTAATATAATTCTTCATATAACATCCTAAAATTGTATATAAAAT
>JAOTSA010000060.1 GCA_030247515.1 Sulfurimonas sp.
TAGATTGCCCATTCAACAATTAAGTACATAAAGTGGCTTAATTAGAACCACTTATTGCTGTCTTTTATTAAAGCCTGCTGTTCCTTTTTTGCTTTGAGTACTTGTCTCGTTGGTGTAGTTTTTTAGGTACGTAAAGATGGAATACGCTTAGTTTGTAGTGCTTTTGTATGTTAGTTTACTTCTCATTTGCAATAATATATGTAGATATCTTTAACGATTGTTATTGTGAAGAGAAGCGATGGATGGTCTAAGTTGCAAAACAGAAGAGGTAAAGCTCCTATTTTGCAACTCTAAATTGTGCGATAAGTGCAAGGTGATCAGAATAGCCTTTTCCTTTATGTTTCTTTACTTTGCCTTGAGATATCTCCCATCTGTGGGGTTGCTCTTTTTTTAGGAGATACTCTTTCTCAAAAGAAGTTATGCTTTTTGGGATATATGAGATATCTTTAGAGTTTAAGAGGGATTGAGAGATTAGGATATTGTCTAAAATCTCTTTTTTTCCTTTAAAGAAGTAAGAGTATCTTTTCTCTTCTTCTGTGTCATACCAGAGATTGTAAAAACTCTCTTTTGCGAATATTGCTTTTTTGGCTTCAACTCTTTGGTTGATGGTGCCGAGAGTGTGGTTGATACCTGTGATGCCATCGGTGTCGTTGTGGTTTCTCTTTCGCTTGAACTTAATAAACTCTTCATAGTCTGAGTTGAAGTCTCCCAGAACAATCATATTTTTATCAAAACCTATCTCTTTTGCTCTTTGCATAAGTGCTTTTGCAGAGATGATACGCTCACTCTCTGCTCCTGATTTGGATTTCCAGTGGTTGACAAATATGTAGAGTTCTCTGCCCTCTATCCTAAATTTTGTCTCAAGAATGTTCCTGTGTTCTAGTGTTCTTGTGACGGATAGTTCTTGTGCATAAACAAATGGGAGTTTGCTCAAAATAGCCACTTTGACTGTCGTATTTTTTTTGTCGGCAATGGCGTAATGTTCATAGTAAAGTCCGCTCTGTTTGAGAGCAAAGCGCAAATCAAGGAGTGCTTGAAGTGATTCTACCTCTTGAAGTGCGATGATATCTGCATCGATATCTTTGATGACTTGTGAGATATTTTTGAGTTTTATCTTGTAGTTTTGTTGGTTCCAATCTGATGCGCTATTTGGGATGTACTCATCATACTCATTGCCGCTTTTTTCTAGGTCAAAGAGATTTTCTACATTGTAGGTTGCTATTTTCAAGGTGGTTTCTCCAAAAAGTTGTGCCAATAAGAGGAATGCTAAAAGTAAAAACTTCATCATAGGATTCCATTTAGTTGAAGCAGGGCATCTGGATTTGGCTCTCTACTCATAAGTTCTTGAAAAAGTGCGTCCATGCTCTTTGCGCCACCGCCCTTTAAAACTGTATCAAGGTATCTTTGGGCGGTTGTTGAGCCAAATATGCCCTCATTTACCACGCTAAAAAAGGCATCGGCACTTAGCACTTCTGCCCATTTGTAGCTGTAGTATCCCGCTGCATATCCGCCTGCAAAGATGTGAGAAAAGCCGTGTTGAAACTTGTTGTACGCTGGAGGTTTTATAAGCGCACTCTCTTGTCTGATGGAGTCAAGAAGTGTTTGGAGTTCTTCTCCTTGATGTAGTTTTGTATGAAGCCCAAAATCAAAGAGTGAAAATTCAAGCTGTTTAAGCATCGACATAGCGGAGAGAAAATTTTTGCTTTGTACGAGTTTTTCTATCATCTCTTGTGGCAGGATTTCGCCTGTTTTGTGGTGTTTTGCAAAGAGTTGAAGCACTGCTGGTTCATACGCAAAGTTTTCCAAAAACTGGGATGGAAACTCCACTGCATCCCATTCTACGCCATTTACGCCGCTTACGCTGTTTTCATTTACGCTGCTTAGCATGTGGTGCAGAGCGTGTCCCATCTCATGAAAGAGGGTTACGACATCATCGTGGCGTAAAAGGGATGGGCTTTTGCCTTTGGACGGCGGGAAGTTGCACACTATGACGGCGGAGGCTAACTGCTCTTTGCCTTTTGCGTCGATGTGGTGCGACTGGAAGTTGTTCATCCACGCACCGCCCTGTTTGCCTTTTCTTGCCTCTAGGTCGAGATAAAGTCTAGCTCTTAGCGTGCCATCCGCAAAAACATTATAAGAGAGTGCTTTTTTGTCCCATAACGCCTCCTCTTTTTTTGCAAAAGTGATGCCAAATAGCTTCTCTAAAAAGGTAAACATTCCCTCTAAAACACTTTTTTGTTCAAAGTAGGGGCGGTACTCCTCTTCGTCTATCTCGTATTTGGATTTTTTGAGTATCTCGCTGTAATAGACGGTGTCAAAGCTTTGTAGCTCTTTTTGTGCGATTTCCTGTAGCTCTTCAAGCTCTTTTTTTGCTTGGTTTTGGGAGTTTGTCATGAGCTTTTGTAAAAATGAGAGAACGCTTTGCTCATCTTTTGCCATCTTGCTCGCCAGTGAGTAGGCGGCATAACTCTCAAATCCCAAAAGGCGGCTCATCTCATCTCTTAAACTTAGTATCTCATCTATGATAGCTTCATTTTGCGGCGCTCTGGTGACATAGGCACGGTAGAGTTCCTCTCTAATCTGCTCATTTTTGCCATAGGTCATATAGGCTATGTATGAGGGCATTTGGAGGGTAAATTTGTACTTTGTGATGCTGTCTTCTTTGAACTTTGCGCTCTCTAAATCGCTTGGCGGTATGCCCTCTACATCTTTTTCATCGGTGATGATGTATTTGTAGTCGTTGGTTGCGTTGAGCAGGTTTTGGCTAAAGTCGTTGGAGAGAGTGCTTTTTTTGATGTTAATCTCGCCTAATCTTGCTTTTGTTTTTTCATCCAGATGTGCGCCGCTAAGTTCAAAGCCTAAGATACTTAGCTCCAACACTCTTCTTTGCTCTTGGTTGAGTTCCTCATGCGCCAAAATCTCTTTGTACGCCTTGTATATCTCTATATTTTGTGAGAGTTTGGTAGAGTACTCTGTGATGATTGGGAGTGCTTTTGCATAAACTTTTTGTGTTTTCGCACTGTTTTTGACTGAGTTGAGATGTGAGAGTTTGACAAAAAACTGCTCTAGGTGTTCGTCCATCAGCTCTAGTGGTTTGACAAAGTTTGCAAAGGTTTTCTCTTTTGTTTTTAAAAGTTTGCTTACTTTTTTGTTGTTTTTCTCAATTTTTTCGTTTAGCTCTTTTATGAAGCTATCCAAATCAACACTTAAATCTAAAAATTTACTCATTATTCGTCCTCTTTGTCTCGTTTTTGTTTTGTGGCATTGAATTTTTTTATCAAAATATCATCATAACTGTCTGCACACTTAAAAAGTCTCTCAAGTGCAATTTTACCCTCTTTAAGCGTCAGTGACGAATCTGGGATAAGGTAGGAGAGGTAGATAAAATTTTCATTGATACAGAAGTGCAGATAGGAGAACTTTTGGTTCTCATCAAGCAGATAGTCGTAAAGCTTTTCTATGTTTTCCTGCGGAATAACGCAAAGTTTGGAGTCTGCTATGATAATGCCGTTGTCATAGTAGTTTATCTCGATGCGTGCGGTGTTGTAATCGACCCTCCATGAAGCTTGTGAGCGTCTGGCAAGGGTAACGTTGACATCAAGAGAAGCCAAAATCTCCTCAAGCAGTTTTGTGCTTCCTGTGGGTTTGTACCCCTTTCTTCTCTGTTTTGCGACCTCAAGTTTTATGCCGCATTTTGGGCAGTAGTCCTCTTTTATCTCTTTTTCGTCGATGAGATTTTTGCATGAGGGGCATTTGAGAATATTTTTGATGTTGAGATTTTTGTAGCTCTTAAGTGCTTCATCCACATAGAAGTATGGAAGCGCAAAGCCTAGATTGTTGGAGTCTTGGATGATAAAGGTGTTGACACCCACCACCTCGCCATCAACACTAAGCAGTGGTCCGCCACTGTTTCCAGGGTTGATGGCGGCATCAATCTGCACGTACTCCAACTCCCCGTAAATCCTTGAAGCTTTGGAGACGATGCCCTCTGTGGCAGAGTAATTTAGTCCATATGGATGACCGATAGCGATAACCGTGTCGCCGTTTTGGATACTCTTTTGTGATAGTACAAGCGGATTTTTGGGTGTCTCAAACGCTAAAGAGATAAATGCCAAATCAAAATAGGCATCATCATAAACCACTTCTGCAATGGAGCGTTTGATGGTTTTTGAGCTGACAACAACCTCTTTTAGACCTGCAACAACATGAGAGTTTGTTACAATCAAATCACCTATGATAAAACCTGTGCCGCTTCCGTAAGGTGTCATGATTTGGATGATATTTTCGATGTAGGTTTCAAGAACGATTTGTGTATTCACGGCTATATCTCCTCGTAGTCGAGATTTTTGAGCTGGAGATAAAAACTGTTGCTAAACTCATTTAATGATGTAAAGTTTAGTTTGTCTCCAAATGGTTTTAGCATCTTAAAACGGCTCTGGTAAGGGGCGATAATGTTCTCTATTTTTGAAACGATAGCTCTTTTTGCAAAGGTCGCATTTTGTGCATCATAGAGCGGAGTGTAGCCCATAGCGTTAAAAAAAGCAGGGTTTTGAATCTCTGTGAGAGTGTGCAGCAGCTCTCTTGTTACTGGATGCAGTCCGTAGTTGTAGAGCAGATACATGGCAATATATTTGTACATTGTGGGAATGATTTGGTTGTATCGGTTGCTTTTGTACCAACGTACTTTTGAGAGCGATTCGGTTATAAAGATATCTATCTCTTCATAAGAGGCTCTCTCGGTTGGGTTGAAGGTGTATTTGGCATTGTAAAAATTTGTTTTAAAAACTTCATAAGGCATCTCTTGAAGTTCTGTGATGTACTCTCGCAACTCATCGTTTTTAGCTTCTACTGTTAGGTTCTCATCGCTAAAATAGTCTTGGATTTTCTTGGTTGATTTTTTATAGATGGAAAATTTCGGCACTAAAAGGTAGTCAATTTTGAAAAGAAGATAGAGCAAAAGAAACGATTGCATACCTGCGTTGTCGTTTGATGGAAGAGAGGAGATTTTGGTGTTTACTTCATCCATCCACTCGTGCATAAAACGGTACTTCAAAGAGAGTTCTTCTTCATCCAAAGTGTGGATATGAGCGATATCTTCAAGTGTGATGTCTGGAAAATCACACTTAATGTACTCTTTGTCAAAGTCCGCATTGAGTGCAATCTCTCTAAGAGGAAAAAAGATTTTTTGCGGACTCATGGTGATGTTGTCCATGGAGAGTTTGAGTTTGATATGTTCGTCGTCGCTAAAGTAGTAGCAGTATGTGAACTGGTAGTTTCTCTCCAAAATAAGGCGTTTAAGTGCGACATTTGCAGAGCTTTTTTTGACAAGAATCGCTTGGGCATGGAGATTTTCTTTTGTTATCGTGCCTGTGATTTTTGCGCTGCCTTGGTAAATCTCAAAATGGAGTTCCCCATCTTTTTTTTGGATAATGATGTTTTCATTTGCATGCTCATTTGAGTAGTTTTGAAGCGATTCTAAGAAGTATGCGTATGCGGTAACGGTATCTTTGGACTCAAATGCTTCATAAGATTTGTTAAACAAATCCTCTTCATCTTTTGATAGATTTGCATTTGTGCCTCGTCCAAAAGCGTGTTTTAACTCTGTTTTTGTCTCAAAAAAATCTAACCAGCCCATGTGCCTCTCTTGTATAAATAAAGAGACAGCATTATAACCGACCTTTGTTACAAAAAGTTTGGTGTAGAATCTCTTTTTTAACAAGTTTAAAAATCACATATTTTTTAAGAAATATGAAAAAAATACTCAATAATAGTTTCGTTATAATTACAAATCCAAATAGCTCTTTAGTGGCATCAATATTTGATATCTTACATAATAATTAAGGAAAAAAAATGAAATTCGTACAAACAAACAAAGCACCCTCGGCGATAGGTCCGTATTCACAAGCGGTAGTAGCAAACGGTATGGTTTTTACATCTGGGCAGATTGCTCTTACGCCTGAGGGTGTTATGCTTGAAGATGATGTTGTAGTGCAGACAAAACAGGTTCTTACAAATCTTCAAGCGGTTTTAGAGGAGGCGGGGAGTTCTATGGGCGGTGTTATCAAAACAACTATCTTTTTAGCATCTATGGATGATTTTGCAGTGGTCAATGAGATTTACGCTGAGGCTTTTGGTTCTCATAAGCCTGCACGCTCTACCGTGGCGGTAAAAACACTTCCAAAAAATGCTTTGGTAGAAATCGACGCTGTTGCGCTTGTTGGATGAAAAAAGCACTTTTGCTTCTTCTTCCCGCTCTTATGTTTGGGGAGAGCCTCAAATCTATCTTGGAGTATGCAAGCCAAAATAACAACCTTTTGGAGGCAAAAAAGCTGACAAAAAATGCAAAAGAGAGTGAAGTTGCATCTAAAAAGAGTGACTATTTTCCAAAGATAGATATCGGGGCAACTTATCAAAACAGTACAGATACTACGCCTATGGAGGTAGAAAATGTTTATGCGCTCTATGGCAAAGTTGGTGTGGATATCTATGATGGCGGCGCAAAAGCGGCACTTTTAAAGAGAGCAAAAAATGAACTTGGTGCAGCTTCTTATGATGTGCAAGAGACTAAAGAGACTCTTTTGCTTGAGGTTGTCAAAGAGTTCTATACCATCAAAACACTAGAGGCACGTCTTAGCGCACTTGAAGATGCAAGGGGTTCTCTTTTTGAGCAAAAAGAGAGGGTAAAACAGTTCTATGATGCAAAGCTGGCAACGCAAGATGATGTTGCGAGACTTCAAGCTTCTTATGACCAAAAGAGTTATGAGATAGAGTCGCTTCATTTTGAGATATTGCGTGCTAAAAAATCTCTACAGCTTCAAATTGGCAAGGAGATAGAGCATTTTGAGTCATCTGTATTTAACGAAAACATGTCGTATGAGCCAAAAAGTGCTATCAAGTTGTTGGAACATAAGGAGAGTGCGCTAAAAAGTGGCGCAGAAGCACTGGGTAGTGTCTATGCGCCAAATATAAAACTAGAAGATAGATACACACTCTATGAGTATGGCGATACTGCTCTGACTTATCCAGCTAAGGTAGATAAACAAAATGTACTTATGCTAAACTTAAATATGAGAATCTTTGATAACTCAACCGCAAAAGAGGCAAAAGAGGCACTTCTTTTGGATGCAAGAGCTTTGGGTGAGGAGATAAAGTACCACGCAAAAGAGCAAAAGATGCTTCATGAACTCTCCATCGCAAGAGTAGCGTCGCTCAAATCCAAGATAAAAAGTGCGCAGAGTGCTTTGGTCGCCGCAACGAGTGCATTTACAACTATAAATCAGAAATACAGTGCGGGAATCGTTGATTATGTGGTTTACCTTGATGCGCTTAGTGCAAAAACAGATGCACTCTCACTTTATGAGGGTTCGCTTTATGATTTACAAGTAGCTTATGCGACAAGCTGCTTTTACGGTGGCAAAAAACTTCAGGAGTGTGTAGAGTGAAAAAACTATTTTTTGGATTATTGCTTCTTTTCGTGCAGCTTCATGCCGAGGAAGTTTATGCAAATTTTTTTGTTAGAGCGTATCAAGACGCAACACTTGCCTTTCATGCAGGCGGGATTATCAAAACACTTCATGCGGACGTTGCACAGAGTGTAAAAAAAGGGAGTTTGGTAGCAGAGCTTGCCAACGAGGAGCAAAAAGCTCTTTTAAATGTTGCTAAAGCTGATGTAGAAAATGCCAAAATCGCACTAAAATATGCCCAAAGAGATTATGAGAGAGGGGAAAAAGTGAAGCATCTGCTTGATGAAGCACGCTTTGATATTTATGAACTCTCCTACGAAAAAGCAAAAACAGCACTCTCTCTCGCACTTGCAAACCTCTCCTACAAAGAGACGCTTTATAACAAAACGCTTCTTCAAGCTCCATTTGATGGGACTATTTATGAGAAAAATGCGGAAGTTGGAGATGTGGTGACAGAGATGTCGCCAAAGAGCGTTTTTAAGATTTTAAGCAAAAAGAGAAAACTTGTTTTGGAGTTTGACCAGAAGTACTGGAAGAGCGTAAAAGTAGGGCAGGTTTTCAAGTATAAGGTGGACGGCGATACGAAAGAGTATCAGGGAGTGATAACAAAAGTCTATCCGCATGCAGATGCAAAGAGCAGAAAAATGAGTGCTGAGGTTGAAGCAGGAGATTTTGCTATTGGACTTTTTGGCGATGGCGCTATAGTTACAGAGACGACAAAGTAGATGTTTAAACTAGCCATAACACGACCAATCACAACGCTGATGTATGTCATTACGCTCGTTATCTTTGGATACATGAGCTACAAAGCGATGCCCTCCGCACTTTTTCCAAATGTTGACTTTCCCATAGTGACCATTCAGACAAACTATCCAGGCGCAGAGGCGAGTACGATTGAGTCGCAAATTACCGATGAGATAGAAGAGGCGATTTCAAGAATCGGCGGGGTTGATAGTATCATTTCAAACAGCAGTGATGGTGTGAGCATAGTCACGGTAAAGTTTTTTTTAGAGCGTGATATAGACGAGGCGACCAATGATGTCAGAGACAAAGTCGCCGCCATCAAACTTCCCAAAGATGCGCAAATGCCACTTGTGAGCAAACTAGATATCGGCGGCGCACCCATCATCAATATTTTTCTAACCGCCAAAAAAGAGAGCCTTCAAAATCTGATGCTTTTTGCAGATGAAAAGGTCAAACCAGCACTCCAAAAGGTAAACGATGTCGGTGCTATCAACATTGTCGGCTACAAAGAGAGGGAGATAAAGATATTTCCCCACGCCCAAGCACTAAACAAGTACGCCATAACCATCGCAGAACTAAACGAAGCAGTTGCAAAAGAGAATCTCAAACTTGGTGGCGGCAAGCTTATCACAAAGAGCCAAGAGTTTGTGCTTGAGACAAAAGCAGATGCACTCACCGTTGATGCGCTTGAAAATATCAAGATAAAAGAGAATATACGATTAAAAGATATAGCAAAAGTCGAAGACTCTCTGAGTGATGCCAAAAGTTACGCTTCCTACAACGGAGTAGAGGGTGTCATGCTTGAGGTTCAAAAAATCTCGGGAACAAACACCATAGATATCATCAAGCGTGTCAAAGAGACAGTGCCAAAACTTCAACTCATGGCAGGAGATAGATTTGGCGTGGAGGTTCTAAACGACACTTCCACATTTATCTTGCACTCTTTGAGCGATGTTGAGTTTGACCTTGTTTATGGTTCGATTTTGGCGGCAATCATAGTTTTTATCTTTTTACGAAATCTTACCATCACTTTTGTCTCCGCACTCTCCATCCCGTCCTCTATCTTTGGCACATTTGCGCTTATGGACTATATGGGTTTTGAACTCAACAAGATGACGCTTATAGGGCTTACGCTTGCGATTGGAATCATCATCGACGATGCTATCGTTGTCATCGAAAATATCTACAAAAAAATGGAAGAGGGTCTGGGCAAATACGAAGCGGCGTACGAGGGGACAAAAGAGATGGCTTTTACCATCTTAGCTATCTCCGCCATGCTTCTTGCAGTTTTTATCCCAGTCTCTTTTATGAGCGGAATCGTTGGGAAGTTTTTTGAGAGTTTTGCCATGACGGTAGGTTTTGCCATCATCATATCTTACACGATAGCTCTTAGTTTTATCCCAAGTCTAAGCGCACGTGTTTTACGCAAGGATGAGAGCAGATTTTATAGCCTCACAGAGCCTTTTTTTAAAGCTCTTGAGCGTATCTATGAAGCACTCCTGCTTAAAATCTTGCGATGGAGATACACCACGATAATTGTTGTTTTTGCCATCTTTTTTGCCTCTCTTAGCCTATTTCCGAAAATTGGTATGGATTTTATACCAAAAGAGGATAAAGCGGAGTTTGAGATAAAAATCAAAGCGGATGCAGGAATCTCCCTTGAAGAGATGGTACGCAAATCCAAAAGTGTCGAAGATGTCGTAAGAAAAGACCCAAATGTTGCCTATACAACTCTTAGTATCGGCTACAACGCCATGCAAGAGAAACATAAAGCACTTCTGTATGTCAAACTTGTTGAAAAAAAGCAAAGAGAGCGTGACCAAGAAGAGATTATCCAAGATTTTAGACAAAAACTCGAATCATTCAAAAAAGAGATGTTTATAACCGCCTCGGCTATACCAAATATAAAAGGCGCAGGTGTTTCAGTACCGTATCAGATAGTTTTAAAAAGCGATTCATTTGAAGCACTTGAAGAGGCGAAGAAAAATCTAGTCGCACATCTGGCAAAAAAAGAGGGTTTTGTAGATATAGATACAGATTTGGATGAGCAAAAACCAAAAATCGACATCAATATCATAAGAGAAAACGCTTCACTTTTAGGCGTCTCCGCTTCACAGATTGCAGAGGCTGTTGCTATTGCATTTTCAAGTGATTTGGAAATCTCCTATTTTGAAGAAAACGGCAAGCAGTACGATATCACGCTGAGACTTAGCGATGCAAACAGAGTAAGCCTAGAAGATATCAAAAAGCTTCAAGTGCGTGCAAAAGATGGCTCTTTGGTCTATCTTGACGGTTTGGTCTCATTTGAGAACTCGCAAACACTCGGTGCTATCAACCACTTTGACAGACAAAGGGAGGTAACCATCTTTGCCGACCTTTTCGGACTTGACTTAGGCGGAGCAGTAAACTACACAAAAGAGCATCTTCATGAACTCTTGCCAAAAGGTGTAGAGTACCGTTTTACTGGATTTGCGGAGGAGATGGTAAAAACCGCTCATGCATTTGGTGTGGCTATCGGACTAAGCGTTATTTTGATGTTTATCATCCTAGCGATACTCTATGAATCACTTATCCAACCCATTATCATCATGGTAGCACTTCCGCTAAGTATCATCGGGGTGATGCTCTCACTCTACCTCTCAGGACTGCAATTTAGCCTTTTTGTTATGATTGGCTTTATGTTGCTTATGGGGATGGTAGGCAAAAACGCCGTTCTGCTCGTTGACTTTGCAAACCACACAGTACAAAATGGAAAAAATGCAGATGACGCACTCATAGAAGCAGGAGAAAAGAGGTTGCGTCCCATACTTATGACAACTATAGCAATGGTCTTTGCCATGCTGCCACTAGCCCTTAGCAGTGGACTTGGCAGTGAAACAAAAGCACCGATGGCACTCTCCATCATCGGAGGATTGCTAAGCTCCATGATTCTCACGCTTTTAGTCGTCCCCGCCATCTATAAAATCATAAATCCGCTAGATATGTGGCTAAAAAAGTTCTATCAAAATGAAAAGATAGAAATATAATGATATGATTAAACAAAACTTAAAGCTACAAGCCCTTATTTAGGAGCTTTACACATTGCTTGTACCGTTTTTGTACCTATTTTCCAAAAAAGAAATTTTCATTTTTTCTTTCTTTGGCATATAATGGGTATAGATGGTTAGAGTGATTTGCAAATTTTCGTGACCTAAAGTTGCAGATACCCAAAGAGGGTCAATCCCATTATTGAGCATAATACTAGCAAAAGTGTGTCTAGTGTTATGTAGGCTTCTTTTTTCTAAATTTAACTTTTTCAAGATAGCTTGGTAATTTCTATAAAAATTATCATTTGAGCTAAAATGAGTGTTTTTATCATTTAGAAAAACATAACTATCTTTTAAACCCGTTTCCAGCTGTTGAGCTTTTAAAAACTCTTTTGCTTTTGGCAGTATC
>JAOTSA010000061.1 GCA_030247515.1 Sulfurimonas sp.
GAAATTATAATTATCGATATTATTGCTATCTTGTTTCTTGGGCCTGACAAATTGCCAGAAAAAATGGTTCAAATGGCGAAATTTTTTAAAAGTACAAAAAATACTATCAACAATATGAAGAGTAGTATTGAAGAGGAGATGAATGTCAAAACCATGAAAGAAGAGGCTTTAGCATATAAAAAAGAGCTTACTGATGTTGGAGACAAAGTCAAAAGTGCTACTGACATCAAACAAATGGCAGCAAAGCTAACAACATTAGAAGATGATGATTTTGGCGGCATCTTTGATACACCTGCAAAACCAGTTACTCCACCCGTGGAAAATAAGCCTGATGAAGTAACGCTCCCGAAGAAGAAGAGTGAAGAGATAACTGATAAAAAAGAAGATAACAAGCATGTTTGATGAGATAAAACCACACCTAATAGAACTTAGAAAAAGACTTGCCATCTCTGTTGGTAGCTTAATTGTTATGTTTTTTGTTATGTTTTACTTCCACGAGCCACTTTTAGCATGGATTGTTGCACCATTAAATGCGGCTCTTTTAGAAGTTGGAAAAGTCTCTGTTCATGCGGCAGATGGAATGGTCACGACAAATCAGGTGGGTGGAGCATTCTTCGTTGCACTGAAAGTCTCTTTCTTTGCAGCAATCATTGGGGCTTTACCTATCATACTAGCTCAGATTTGGGCATTTGTTGCACCTGCTCTCTATGCAAATGAGAAAAAGATGGTTCTACCTTTTATATTTGGTGGAACAACTATGTTTGCAATTGGGGTTATGTTTGCCTACTATGTCGTTACTCCTTTTGGTTTTGACTTCCTTATCGCTTTTGGTAGTTTCAAGTTTACTCCGCTTATTAACATAGAAGATTATGTGGGATTTTTCACAAAAATCATGTTTGGTTTTGGTATCGCTTTTGAGCTTCCTGTTTTTGCATATACTTTAGCACTTCTTGGCATGGTTAACGATAGACAGATGATAGATTTTTTCAGATATGCAATAGTTATTATTTTCATAGTAGCAGCAATCCTTACCCCGCCAGATGTTCTTACACAGCTTCTTATGGCATTTCCTCTTATTGTTCTTTATGCTATTTCTATCCTTATAGTTAGAGCAGTAAATCCAGCTTCAGCAGAAGATGAGAGCAAAGAAGATAATGATGAAGACGAAGAAGAAGATGAAGAAGAAGATGACGACACAAAAAGGATAGAGCGTTAAAATGAGCAGCAGTGAGCTGCTCACAACCAGCTATGATTTCACTCTCCCAAAAGAGCTTATAGCAACTCATCCTGCCCACCCAAGAGACAGTGCAAGACTTCTTGTTTACAACAGAGCAACGGATGAAATCTCACATGTCAATTTTTACGATTTGGAACATTTTATCCCACAAAATTGCACACTTATTTTTAACGATACAAAAGTTATCAAAGCAAGACTTTTTGGCGAAAAAGAGAGTGGCGGAAAGCTTGAACTACTCATAAACAGAGCCTTAAACGCACATGATATCCATGTTTTTATCCGAGGAAGAGTAAAAGCCCAAACCAAAATTACCTTTGAAAACAGCCTTATCGCAAGTGTCAAAGAGCTACTTGAAGATGGTAGCAGAGTGGTAAACTTCTACAAAAATGAAAAACTCTTACGCTTTGAAGAGCTACTTCCCATCATAGACAAAATTGGGCATATCCCTCTCCCTCCATATATCCAAAGAGAAGACAACGAGGAAGATGCAAGCGAGTACCAAAGTGTTTTTGCCAAAGAAGAGGGAGCAGTAGCCGCACCAACCGCATCACTGCACTTTACAAAAGAGCAACATGAGAGAGTTTGTTCAAAATTTTCTCACGCTTACATTACTCTACATGTCGGAAGCGGAACATTCAAGCCAGTAGAGTGCGAAATAATCACAGACCACCCCATGCATTCAGAATATTATGAAATTTCCGCCAAAGCAAAAGAGTTTCTTAGCTCAGATGTAGCCATTTTAAGCGTAGGAACAACTGCAACAAGAACGATTGAGTTTTACGCCAGAAACCAAGACAAAGAGCGTGGAGAAGCAAATCTCTTTTTACATCCCAACAACAAACCACTAAGAGTAAACCATCTTCTTACCAACTTTCATCTGCCAAAATCGACACTTCTTATGCTTGTCGCCTCTTTTGTAGGAGTTGAAAAAGCAAAAGAGCTATACGCCACCGCCATAAAAGAGCGTTACAGATTTTACTCTTATGGCGATGCTATGCTAATCTTATAGTACCATTTACCACCGTGATTTCGCCGCCGAGTTCTGCCTCAAAAACTCTTTGAGGAAACTTTGCAACTGCTTCATCATAGGTTGGATTGGTAGCACAAAAGAGAATGAACTCATCCTCATTTTTCTCTATTACCGCTTCATGGTTATAAAACCTAGCGACAAAAGCATCTATATCATAAATCGCCTCTGCTTTTTTCTCTTTAAGAAGCATGTTTGTTCCGCAACTCTCGCCAAGGCGTTGTGGGAGAACAAAGATCTCTTTGCCCATTGCAAGAGCAAACTCAACACTTCTCATCGTTCCGCTTTTCATCTCTGCTTCTCCGACCACAAGCACATCCCCAAGTGCCACAACAAGCTCATTACGAACCACAAAACTCCATGGCGTTGCGGTAAATCCATCTTCAAACTGACTTAGCAAAAGCCCATTTTTCTCTATATCAATGAGCAGGTTTTTATTGACAACAGGGTAACGCACATCTACTCCACATGGCAGAACCGCTATTGTATTGGCACTTTTAGCTCCCAGATGAGCAGTTGCGTCTATGCCCATAGCACCTCCACTTACAACACAAACACCAACTTTTGCAAGTTCACAAGAGAGCTTTTCAACCATCATTCTTGAGTATTTTGTAGGTTTGCGACTTCCTACTATAGAGACTTTTGTTCTTTGTAAAAGCTCAAGATTTCCACGGTAAAAAAGCTCTTTTGGATACTTTTTCATCGACATGAGTTCAGAAATCTCAAGCGTTACTCTACTCATTTTTAAAGTTTATCCACCAAAACAAGTTCAACCTCTTTGAGAAGTGCTTTTGATTCAGCCAGTGCTGCGATAGTGTTTGCGTGAGGATGACCTATAGCTATGGCAGTGCCATGTTTTTTTGCCACCTGAATCGCTTTTTTGATTTGTGCTACGATATAGCCCTTATCCATTTGATGATCCAAAAAAACATCTCGTCCCACATACTCTAAATCATACTTTTTACTCACTTTTTGCGCTTTAGAATTTCCAGTAGTTCTACTGTCTATAAATGCAATATTTTGATCCTTTAGTACAGAAATAAGCCTGTCCATTGCAGCTTCATCCGCTGTAAATTTGCTCCCCGTATGGTTATTGATATATTTTACTCTTGGAAAAAGCCGCTTTATCTCTTCTACTCTTTGAAGAATTTTTGCATGCGAATCATCAACTCTAAGCGTCAATGGCTCTTCTGCTTTAAAATCTTGTGCCTCCATAGGCAAATGCACCATATAAAAATCCTCTTTTGCTGCCAATATGTCGGAGCTTGGTCTTGATTTGCTTGGTGGTAAAAAGGACATGGTTATGGGAATTTGGAGACTTTTAATCGCATTTATATGTGAAGATGTACTCACATCATCAATAATTATTGCCAATTTTGGCTTGTGAACACTCTGGACGATTTTGCGTTCTGGTGCTGTTGGCAGTTGACCCTCTTCTATCTCATGAGAAGCATTTTCATACTCTTTTGCAACTTCTTTAGTGGTAATTGCCTCTTTAACAGTAGCTACCTCTTTTTTCTTTGATACATTTGTATCTTTTGGCAACTCCGCCTTTGGCGATGGTTCTTTAGGCTTTTCTACTACTTTACTCTCTTTTTGAAGAACCTCTTTGAGTTTGGAACTGACACTTTGTTCTTCTTTTGAACGCTCTTTTTTTGCACTCTCCTCTTCAAGCTTTTGAATCATAGAGTTTTTTGCTTCCTCTTTGGAACGCTCTTTTGCAACTGTCTCTTTTTTTGCTCCGTCTTGTCCAACATAGTAACCGACAACAAAAATAACCACAATAGCGGCGACAAATGATAAACCCCAAACTATATACTTTAAAAAATTTGAACTTTTTTTAGGGATGGATTTTTTTCTTTTTGGCATGTATTCCTCATCAATAATTCACAAAACTATATCCTAAAAAATATAAATTTTCTCTATGCAATTTTCTTTTTTTAAGTATATTTTCTGTACAATTCCACGTTCCTTTCTCTTTGTATCAAAGCAATCTTTGATATATACATATCCGAAAGGGAAACAAAAGCCTATTTTAGGGCGAAATACCAAAGGGAGACCACTCTATGAGACATTACGAAAACTTAGTAATCGTAAAACCAACACTAACTGCTGAAGAGATTCAAGCAAATATCAGTGCTATTGAAGAAGTTATTACTTCTAATGGCGGCGAAATAGCTGCAAGAGATGCAATGGGGATGAGAAAATTAGCATACCCACTTGGAAAAAATGAGCGTGGTTATTTCCATGTTATCTACTATTCAGTTGCTCCAGCAGCAATCAACGAAATCGAGAGACGTTTCCGTATCAATGAAGACCTTCTTCGTTTTGTGACTATCAAGTACGATACAAACCGTGAAGTAATAGCTTGGAATCAACTCGTTCAAAAAGCACAGAAAAAAGCAACTCAACCTGTTAGTGAAACAAAAGTTGAAGAAGTTGTTATTCCTGCAGCACTTGAAGAAAACGACGACGAAGAATAAGCTAAGAAAAAACGGCAAAGTGACTGGCAAAAGCCTAAACAAATAAGGAAAATTCATGTATAACAAAGTTATTTTGGTTGGAAACTTAACTAGAGATATAGAACTTAAATACTCTCAAGGCGGCATGGCAATAGCAAACGCAGGTTTGGCTACAAGTCGCAAATTCACTGTTAATGGTGAGAAGAAAGAGGAAGTATGTTTTGTTGACATCACTTTTTTTGCAAGAAGTGCAGAGGTTGCCAACCAGTACCTTAGAAAGGGGAGTAAAATCCTCGTTGAAGGCAGACTTAACTTTGACCAATGGGTAGATCAAAATGGACAGAAACGCTCTAAGCACTCTGTTGTTGTTGAAACTATGCAGATGTTAGATACAAAAGGCAGTGCTCAAGCAAGTGGGGATGAGTATCCTACACAGCAGATGGCACAACCTAGCCAGAACTATCAACAACCTAGCTATCAACAACCTAGCTATCAGCAACCAAGCTACCAACAGCAACAGCAGCAACCAAAAAGTTATCAAAGACCGAGTGTGCAACAGCAGATGCCTAGTAACAGTTCTATTCCCGTGATTGACATTGATGAAGATGAAATTCCATTTTAGACATTAGATAACAAAAGGAAATACCATGGCAGAAAGAAGAAAATACAAAAAGAGATTTTGTAAATATTGTGAAGCAAAAGTTGACTTCATGGATTATAAAGATGTAGGAGCGCTTCGCTTCTCTCTTTCAGAAAGATATAAAATCATGCCTCGTCGTCTTACAGGAAACTGCAAGCGTCACCAAGACATGATTGCAACAGTTATCAAAAGAGCTCGTGCTGCTGCACTTGTTCCATACACTGTAACTAGAAAAACAGTTGTAACTGCTCCATTTGAAAATTTAAGATAAATTTTCACTACAATGCCCCTCTTTGTGGGCATTTATCAAGCCCTTTTATTTTTAATTTAGGAATGTTTTTTGCTACATAAAAGATAAAAAGTAGCATTATGTATTATTTTCTTCTCACTATTTTCCTAGCCTCTTCCATTTTTGCAAAAACTGTCCCTTTCTCTTTAATCATAGATGAACCTTTTAACAACGCTCTTTTTGATGTAACAGAAGATTATGACCGTTCTATAAGTGCCGTTGGTTTCATCAAACCTTATAAAAACACCGCTACAAAAAATGATGGAGTTTATACTAACGCTTTTGATTATCTAACTTCACTCTCCAACTCTCACAGCTCAGCTCTTCATCTTGTAAAAGTTAACTCAGATGCAGAGATAGCTATCCGAAAATCACTCAATATCTCACAATTTACAGAAGGTATGGGGATTGTAAAAACTCCGCAAAATGGCTATATCGTGGGTGGAAACACTCTTGATGGTTCACTTATACTAGCAAAACTTGATGCAGATGCAAACCTGCTTTTTCATAAAATATTCGGAACACCAAAGCAAGATAAAATGAACAAGATAGTTCTTATGCGTGATGGAGGAGTTCTTGTAGTAGCTTCGTCAGTGACTGCTAAAACAACTACAGACAACCTTTTTAAAAGCGGTCTTGGTTTAAGTGATATCTACTTAACAAGATTTTCAAGTAGCGGAGAAATGCTCTGGAGTAAAAAGTATGGTACACCATATGACGATAGCGGCGTTGATGCTGCTGAAGCGCAAGATGGCACAATTATGCTTCTTGGACAAATAAATAGTGAAAATTCAAAAAATCCTACTCTTTTAAGAATAACCCAAGACGGAGAAAAGATTTGGCTTTTTGAGATAAAAGGTCAAAAAAACACTATAGCTCATAAAATAACAAAACTTAGAGACAACAACTTTATACTATCTCTCTCACAAATGGATGCTACAGGCAAAGAGCAAGTACGTCTTGTAAAAGTTGATTTGCACCAGCATATCTTGCAAGACAAAACGATTTCGACTACATACGCATCCGTTTTATATGACATAAAAGAGTCTGCAGATGGAAAACTCTTTGGCGTGGGCAAGGTTAGAGATGGCTATAACACAGATGCTCTTGCAATGCTTTTTGATGATAGATTTACGATGCTCAATCAAGAGCATTATGGCTCAGATGCTTATGATGCCCTTCACGCTCTCGTACTTTTACACAACTCTCAAATTGCGGCAGTAGGAGTTCATACCAACACCTCTTCACAAGAGAGCGATATGTGGGTCGTTAAGCTTAACCCAGATTTAACTATGGCAAAAGTAACTAAAAAAGAGGTTATCCAACCATCAACAGCATCAAAAAGTTCAGATATTTACACCCAACTCCTGAGCCTTTTAAAAGATGAAATTGACGCAAAAAAAATTGCCTTGCATAAAGATTTGAGTATAGACATTATCGATAAAAATCTCTATTTTGAGAAAGGAGAATTTGTGCTTAGTGCAAAACAAAAAGAGTTTTTGCAAAAGTTTGGTGCGAAACTTCTCTCTTTTTTAGAGAAAAACAAGCAACTTATAACAACGCTTGAGGTAAGCGGACACACATCAAGCGAATGGGGTACGACTGATTTTTCACAAAGGTATCTGGGCAATGCAGACCTCTCTATGAAACGCTCATTTTCTACCATGAGCCATCTCTTTGGCTTACAAAACCAAGAGAGACAAAAGTGGCTAAGTGAGATTTTAAAAGGAAGCGGTCTTAGCTTTTCTAAAAAGGTAACGGCTCAAGAGAGTGAAGATATGGAGAAGTCAAGAAGAGTATCGTTTAAGATACTTCTTTAATAGATTATTCAAAATCCTCTATGCTTGAAGCACGAAAACTAAATCGTACTTTATCTTGTTTTAGTTTTTTGTAGAGTTTAAATTTTGCTTTTTCTAGCTCTTCATCATTTAGCGAAAGTTCTGATTTTATTGTCTCATCAGCGGCATTTGCACTATCCATAGCAAAGAGTTTGAGCTCTTTTTTTGTCAATTTTGCCTTGAGTGCGTTGTAGAGTAATTTATCATCTTCAATAAGGTCAATTTCACCAATTTTACAATATTTTGCTATAAGTTCTCTAAAACTATTTGTCTCGTTATACTGTTTCCAGATGCTATTTTCTAACATGTTATTTTTCCTAATATTTGTGTTAAGTCTTTTGTTTCGACTACTATATTTGCTTCTTTGCGTAAAATTTCTTTTGCACAAAAAGCGACTCTTGTACCTGCATGTGCGAACATCGAGAGGTCATTTGCTCCATCGCCGCACACCAGTGTCTCTTCCTCTTTTACTCCAAGTAACCCTTGCAGACGAATGAGCATATCTCCTTTAGAGTAGTTAAACATCATATCGCCACCAACAAGACCTGTAAGTATCTGATTTTTGTGATGCAGTACGTTTGAGAAGTCTGCATCGTATCCCAAGATATTTTTTGCATACCCAGTTGCGCTTCTAAAGCCGCCACTAAAACAGACCACTTTCATACCCATCTTTTTGAGTTCTGCAATCGTCTCCACCGCCCCATTCATATAAGGAAGATTGTGGCTTATCCGTTCCACGACACTATACTCTAGTCCCTTGAGAAGCCCTACTCTTTGCTGGAGTGATTCAAAAAAATCAAGTTCGCCATTCATGGCAGCTTCAGTGATTTTGCTTACCTGTCCCTTTAGTCCCAACTCATCTGCAAAAAAATCTATCGTCTCACCATCCATAAGCGTAGAATCAAAATCAAAAACAGCCAATTTCAACATATATTCGTTCCCTATCTGTTATAATTGCGCAATTATACCCATTTAGGATGCTTTTTGTTTGACCAACTTATAGATAAATTAAAAAACGACACCTACATAACGCTTGAGACAACTCCTGCACACTCTCCTCTTTTTGCACCTATCGTTGAAAAGATAGCAGAACTGGGGCTAGATAAACTAGTCGATGGCTTTACCACAACAGACAACCCTCTTGCAAAGCTCAAGTACAACTCTCTTTTTGCCGCAAAAATGCTTCAAGAGAGATTTCATAAACCCGTCATTGCGACCATGAGTATGCGTGATAGAAATAAAATTGCACTCCAGTCAGACCTGCTTGGAGCAAACGAGGTGGACATCCGAGCCATTTTAGCACTCACTGGGGACCCTGCAACCATCTCAGACCAGCCCCACACAAAAGGGGTTTTTGAGTCCGACAGTTCACTTTTGCTAGACATCATCTCCTGCTTTAACAGCGGCATCAACTATGCTGGCAAACCTTTTGCACACAAACCACGAGAGATTTACCCTTTTGCAGTTATCAACTCTTATGCGAAAAATCCAAAAACCCTACAAAAAAAGATGCAAAAAAAGATAAAACATGGCGCACTTGGCATCATCACACAGCCCATTTATGACATTGAGAGTGCGAAACTTCTGCTTGACCTTAAAGCAGAGCTAAAACCAAACTCCACAGAGCTTATCTTTGGCATCTTCCCAATCACAAAACTAAGAACGGCACAGTTTTTATCTGCCCACGTCCCTGGTATAAATGTGCCAAACAGCTGGATAGAAGCACTTAGAGAGGCAAACGAAAAAGGAGCAGACGAGGAGTACCGTGTCGGTTTTGAACTAAGCAAAAACCTCTTCACAGAGCTAAAAACCCTTCATCCAAAGATTCATCTCATGACAGCAAACCAATTTCAACTTGCTAAAGATTTGCTTTCATAGTAAAATCTGAATTACCTCAAATCGCATCATACTTAAAATCAGCAATAAACTCTTTGAACTGCTCTATTTTAAGCGGTTTGCTAAAGTAGTATCCCTGCACTTTAGAACATTCAAGAAGTCTAAGTGCTTCTACGTGTTCTCTTGTTTCAGAACCCTCAGCAATCACATCTTTTCCCAATGAATTTGCCATAGCAATTATGGCAGCAACGATAGAGCGATCATGTGGATTTTTATCTATATCAAGCACAAAACTGCGGTCTATTTTTATGGTTTTTGTAGGTAGTTTTTTAAGATAATTGAGTGAAGAGTAGCCTGTTCCAAAATCATCTATGGAGAGTAGAAACCCTCTTTTGTGAAGTTCATTTAAAATTTGCAGTGCCTTATCCACATTTTTCATAATGTGCGTCTCGGTAATCTCAAGTTCGATAAAATCTCTCTCAAGTCCAATCTCATCTGTAATTGCACAAATATCATCAACAAAAGAGGCATCATTTAACTGTTTGCTTGAAACATTGATGGAGACGATTACTCTTTTTCCCTCATCGTGAAGCATCTTTGTATCGTAAATTGCCCGTTTTGCGACCCATAGACCAAGAAGCAGTATTTGACCAGTCTCCTCAGAGATTGGGATAAACTCATCTGGTCTAATCACTCCTTTGGTTGTATGATTCCAACGTACAAGTGCTTCCATGCCATAAACACTCTTTGTTACAATGTTGACTTTTGGCTGGTACTCCAAAAAAAGTTCATCTTTTTCGATTGCACAGCGCAAATCATTCTCTATGTGCATACGTTGTGTTACTTTTTCATTCATCGTCTGCGTATAGAACTTGTAGCCATTTTTACCTGCCTCTTTCACTTGGTACATGGCAGTGTCTGCGGCTTTTACAAGCTCTTCATAACTCCGTGCATCATCTGGATAGATGCTGATACCAACACTCGCACCTGTATAAAACTCTTTATCCTCTATCTTTAGAGGTTTTGCAAATATATCAATAATCTTTTGTGCTATAGATGCGACATCCACAAGTGAATCTATATCTTCGATAACAGTGGCAAACTCATCGCCGCCAAGCCGTGCCAATGTATCTTGTTCACGCAATAGATTTTTTATCACTTTTGCTACTTCGATTAAAAACCTATCTCCCGTAAAGTGTCCAAACGTATCATTTATATTTTTGAAGTTATCCATATCTATGAACAGAAGTGCCATCTTTTTGCCGCTTCTTTTAAGTGATGGGATTTTTCTACTTACACGCTCTTGAAACAAAACCCTATTTGGAAGCTCTGTTAAAGAGTCAAAATATGCAAGATTGTGGATGAGCGTCTCTTTTTGCTTCTTCTCGCTGATATCATTAACTATGGAGATATAATTTGTAAGCTCATCTTTGTTGTTATAAATGGCAATAATATTTAGCTGTGCAGTATAGAGTTCGCCATCTTTTCTTCTGTCAATTACCTCTCCGCTCCACTGTCCATCTGCATTGATAGACTTCCATAGCTCTTGATAGAAATTTTTATCGTGCCAACCAGAACTCATGATGTTAGGCGTTTTTCCTATTATCTCCTCTGGTTCATACCCAGACATTTTACTAAAAGCGGCATTTACTATGATAATTCTTTGTGCCGTATCGGTAATCATGACACCATCATTCATCTTCTTAAAAAGGGTAGAAGCTAAAAAAAGCTCATTTTCTGCTAGCTTTTTTTCTGTAATGTCATGTACAGTACCAATTGAGCGTTTTGGTTTTCCATCACTACCAAACTCATGCTCACATCGCTCTTCAACAAACCCGACAGAACCATCTTTGCGCACGATGCGATGTTCTATATGATAGCCCCTCTTCTCGTGAAGCGATTTTACATAAGCATCATTGACCATCTCTCTATCTTCTGGATGGATATGGTCTAAAAATGCTTCATATGTGGCATCAAATTCTTGAGGCTCAAATCCAAAAATACGATAAACCTCATCAGACCAATAGAGCGTATCTTCAACCAAATCAAGCTCCCAATGCCCGATATTTGCCAAAGCTTGCGCCTGCATAAAGCCAGAGTAAAGCTTTTTGCAATACTCTTTTTTCACTAAAATATCAGTATTCGTCTCAAAATCACCCAGCTGTTTCATCCACTGTCTCCTTCTTTAATACTTTACATATTTTATACAAATACAGACACAAATCAATAAAAGATTCTCACCTTAATTT
>JAOTSA010000179.1 GCA_030247515.1 Sulfurimonas sp.
ACAATTAACAGAGCCATTCGTGACGTCTATGTGACATTTTTCATTAGAGTTTTTTAACGTCCATTCCTATAAACTACCGCACTTTTTTACAAACGAGGGATTGCAATGGTTGAAACTATTTTAAAAAGAGATGGAACACAAAAAGAGTTTTTATCTTTTAAAATTGAGGATGCAATCAAAAAAGCATTTAAATCCCAAAACGTCACATACGATAGCACAATCTTTTTCAACGTTCTTGACCAACTAAAAGCTAAAAGAGTTGTAGCAGTTGAAGATATCCAAGACATGATAGAAAAAGAGTTCTACAAAACCCGCTATTTTGACGTCATGCGCTCTTTTATGATCTACCGCCATACGCACAAGATGCAACGAGACAGCATCTTAAGCGAAGATACGACTTATATTAACTCCACACAAACCATAGAAGAGTACATTTTAGGAACAGACTGGCGTATCAAGGCTAACTCAAATACAGGCTACTCAAATGCAGGACTTGTCAACAACACCGCTGGAAAGGTTATAGCAAACTACTGGCTAGACAAGGTTTACTCCAAAGAAGAAGGGTACGCTCACCGCAACGGTGACTACCATATCCATGACCTTGACTGTTTGACTGGATACTGTGCTGGATGGAGTTTGAGAGTTCTTTTGGATGAGGGCTTTAACGGAGTGAGAGGGAGAGTTGAGAGTGACGCTCCAAGACACTTCCGTGAAGCTTTAGGACAAATGGCAAACTTTTTGGGAATCTTGCAAAGCGAATGGGCAGGTGCGCAGGCATTTAGCTCATTTGACACATACCTAGCACCTTATGCTTTTAAAGACAAACTTCCATATAACGACATCAAAAAAGCGATAAGAAGTTTTGTTTACAACCTCAATGTTCCTGCTCGCTGGGGACAATCGCCTTTTACAAACGTCACGATTGACTGGACTGTACCGCAGGATCTCAAAGACCAGATTCCTACATCCAAGCAGGTGCATCTTTTTAAAAACACTCTTGATAGTGAACTAGAAGAGATGGCAAAGCAAAGAGGAGTTGACTCTTTAGAGAATATGACTTACAAAGATTTTCAGCCTGAGATGAATCTAATCAACCGTGCATATTATGAGATTATGACAGAGGGAGATTTGACTGGACAGCCCTTTACATTTCCTATCCCTACAGTAAACATCACAGAAGATTTTGACTGGTATGGTGAAAATACAGACATCTTGTTTGAAAACACGGCAAAAGTAGGCTCTTCATATTTCCAAAATTTTATCGGTTCACAGTACAAACGTGATGAAAATGGCAACCTTGTTCCAAACGATGAAGCTTACAAACCTGGACACGTTAGAAGTATGTGCTGCCGTTTACAGCTTGACTTAAGAGAGCTTTTAAAACGTGGCGGAGGTCTCTTTGGAAGTGCAGAGATGACAGGAAGTATTGGAGTTGTAACCATCAACATGGCAAGACTAGGATTCTTGTACAAAGGAAACAGAGAGGGACTTTACAAGCGTCTTGATGAACTTATGGAGATGGCAAAGTCAACGCTAGAGAAGAAACGTGTGTTTATCCAAGACATGTACGAAAGAGGTCTCTATCCATATACAAAACGTTATTTACCAGGGTTTAGAAACCACTTCTCGACCATCGGTGTAAATTCT
>JAOTSA010000062.1 GCA_030247515.1 Sulfurimonas sp.
TCTTCTAGCTTTAATTGTTGAATATTTAAGCTTATTAATATAGCCATTGCTTCTGACACTTCATTTGCTGGTATGAAATTTTTATTTATTATTTGTATTAACTTTTCGTATTTCATTGTAACCCTCTCTATCAATATTTAGTCCATTATAAAGTATAATGGACTGAAAAATCAAGACAATTTTTCAGCCTAATTAAACAACGCCCCTGAGAATGAATCTCCACTTTTTAAAATATTTGTAGCTCATTTCACAACTTTTATAAATCCAAACTCAACAAAAAAGCCCCACCAAAAAGCAATGCTTTACATTGTCCCCAGGGGACGAGCAAAGAGATGAAATCTCCAGCCCAAATACTTAAAAGTAATTGTATAACAAATTATCTAAATTCACACAAACCCTATCTTTTTCGTTCCCTCTCTAGCTTCATCATGGATACTCTGCATACTTGAAACCACTTGCACCACTTTTTAGCAAATCATTTACAGATATAGCGATTTTATTGACTGCAAATATTTTATTTCCCAAATCCTTGAAACTCGCTCCAAAATGATATATGGTTTCATCACAAATCAAAAATCTATCGTGAAAATTTTTAGTGATTTTTACTTCAAGATTGCAGTATTGTTTGTTAAACTACAAACTATACCCCAGAGGTTGAATCTCCACTTTTTAGAATATTTGTAGTTTATTTCACAACTTTTATAAATCCAAACCCAAAAAAAAGTCTTACCAAAAAGCGAGGATTTAAAATTGTTCCCAAGGAACGAGCAAAGAGATAAAATCTCCAGCCCAAATACTTAAAAGTAATTGTATAACAAAATTATCTAAATTCATACAAACCCTATCTTCTTCGTTCCTCTCTAGCTTCATAATGGATACTCTGCATACTTGAAACCACTTGCGCCACTTTTTTAAGCAGCTCTGTTGTCTCTTTGTCGTTTGTTCCTAGTTTTTCAAGCCTTTTGATGATGTCAAAGTATGGTACGGATTGATTGAGATAGAGAAAATTATGTGATATAATCATACATACAAATAAAATACATACAAGGAAAACAATATGAATGCGCTAAAAGTGAGAAAAAACTTTTTGCTTGATAGTGATGTTATCGATAAAGCTACAGATATTTTAAAACAAAAGCATAAAAATATGACAGAAGCTATCAATTGCTACTTTCAAGCTATCACAAAAGACCCAACACTTTTAGATACTATCGAAAATATCGCTTCAAGAAGAACTGGAAGCTTCATAGGATTACTTGATGGTAAAATAGGTAATGAGGATTTCAAACAAATTAAAAAGGGCTATCATGAAAATATTTCTTGATGCAAATATTTGTTTAGATTTGCTTGATTCCTCGCGAGAGACTTCTAAAAATTCTATAGCTTGGTATATGAAAAACAAAGATAAAGCCGATATGGAATTTTATTTTTCTGGTGATTTTATTACGACTATTTACTATCATTTAACCGAAAAAAGAAAACTTGATGGAAAATTGGTCATAGAAGCTATCGATGCCCTTTGTGGTGAAATTTCCCCAATATACTTAACTCATAGCGATTTTCAACTAGCAAAAAAAAGCTTTTTTGATGGTGTATTTGATGATTTTGAAGATTTGATTGTACTTCATAGTGGAGTTCGATTTGCTTGTAGTGAATGTATCACAAATGATAAAAGATTACTCAAACTTGGTAATTTTGAGAATATGAAAATACTATCTTCAAATAACAAATGAAAAAAATACTCCTAGAATGCCCATGAAGATATTTTTAATCGGTATTTTATTCGTAGTCACTCCTTGCGCTTTGGCAAGAAGTGCTTGTTTATGAAGATAAAAATTATGTTTAGTTTTTCACAACCCTGATAACGCTCGGTATGTTTGCCATGATTCTCTCAACTCTATCCTGCCAAAGTGCGCCGAACTCTTTTGCTTCTTCTTTACTTGCCATGCCGCCCATCATTTTTTGCATAAGCATCTGCATTTTTGGGCTTCCGCCGATGGAAGATGGGTCATAATAGACATCTACGCTTTGAGAGTTGTCTGCTCTTGTAAGTCTGATAGATGAGTTGATGTTTGCGTTAAACTTCATCAAAGAGTGTCTTGCAAATTTTCCGCCTAAGCCTTTGAATCCGCTTTTTTCTGTTGCACCCGTTATCTGAGAGACAACATTGCCGATGACGCCTGCAACGCCCTCTTCCATAGGGTCTCTAAACTCTGCTTTTATCTCGCCTCTAACCGCTCTTGCGTCTGGGTAGAGTGCTTTTAAGCCCTCTAAAGTTATGAGGTATGCACCTGCAACTGTTGGACAGCTATGTCCTGCGGCTTTGACTACCTCTAAAAAAGTAATCTCATAAACACCGTCTTCAAATGCACCTAAAACATTTGACAAAGGATCTACTAACTTGATGCTCTCAACACTATCGAAAAACTTTGGATAACCCATACTTTACTCCTATATTTTACTTTTTTGAAGGACTTTTGCCCTTATCATAACCTCATCGCTCATTAAATCAAATATCTCATCAACCTCTAAAAAGGATATTTCCACCACTTTAGACTCTTTTGAAATTTGGGCAAACCCTTTTTTGCTCTTTAATTTCGGATTGTTTGATTCTATCATTTTTTCTAATAGTGCAACTTGATTTTTGGCAATATTTAGCCTTTTATCTATAGCATCTGGAAATCTGCTTTGCACAAGCTCCAGCTCTTTGTGAAAATTTTGCATTTTAAACGAGATGGTTCGGTGCAACTGCTCTCGTATCTGTTTAATCTCTTCAATTTTATGCGTCACTTTTCTCTCAATGGAGTGCTGCGTGAAAAGAGCCGTAAGGTGTGAGAGTTCTTGTTTGGAGTTATAGATTTTTTGCGCCACTCTTTGTGTCAAACTCGTAAAAAGCGCATCGATAGAGAGGTAGAGTTCGTTTGTGTCGGGTAAAATCATCTGCATCGCCGCACTTGGCGTGGGTGCTCTAAGGTCTGCTACAAAATCGCTTATAACCCAGTCTATCTCATGTCCAACCGCCGAGACGATGGGAGTTTGGGCTTGAAAAATCGCATCCGCCACTATCTCTTCATTGAACGCCCACAAATCCTCTATGCTTCCACCGCCTCGCCCAACGACGATGATGTCATAACCTTTTGTGTCTGCCAAAGAGAGTGCTTTTGCGATGGCTGGAGCCGCATTTTCCCCTTGAACTAAGACATCATAGATATCTATCTCCAAAAGTCTGTATCTATGTTGCGCCACTCGAAGCATATCTTGCAGAGCCGCACCCGTCGCAGAGGTGATAAGGGCTATCTTTTTTGGAAATTTTGGTAGTGGTTTTTTTCTTGAAGCTTCAAAATAGCCCTTTAATGCGAGTCTATTTTTGAGCTGTTCATATGCCAATGCCAACGCCCCATGACCAGATGGCGAAATAGTAAAACAGTTTATCTGGTACTCACCACGAGGTTTGTACAGTGTCACCGCCCCATCAAGAACCACTTTAAGCCCCTCTTGGAGCTGAAACTTAAGCTTTGCGGCGTTTGCCTTAAAAATCACGGCTTTTATGGTGGAGCTTTCATCTTTGAGCGTAAAATAGATATGTCCACTGCTATGATGTGTGATGCGAGAAAGCTCCCCCTCCACCAAAACACGGCTAAAACTCTCCTCCATAAGGACTTTTATCTGCTCGTTAAGTGAAGAGACATTGAGAATGTGCATCATACTCCTTTATAAATTGGAACATTAGTTACGGACGTTACGCACTTTTGTAAAAAAGTTCGTAAAAATACGGACGAGTTCGGCTTAGTGTGTAACATCAGTTAGTTAGTAAATATCGCCTCTATTGTCACTCTTAACCATCAAAATAACTAACTCGTCTTCAATTATTTCATAGATAAACCTATAATGGCTAATTCTGAGTCTGTAATACTCAGAGTTTGAGAGTTTTTTGATATCTAAAAAATTGTTTGGATAAGGGTTGAGTTTAAGGAGCTTTAATTTTTCCTCAATTATGAACTTCTCTTTGGGGACTCTTTTTTCGATAAATTTGATAACACTTTTTTTTGAAATCAGTCTATACATCAGAGAATATACTCTTCAAAATCATCTCTCTTACCATTTTTATAATCACTAGAAATTTTTTGTAACTCTCTCATTTGAGATTCAGATAGATAGTCAAAATCATCTTTAGAGAGTTTCGTTACATCTATTGGCTTGATTATTTCCACTTCAGAAGTCGAAAAATGAGATAAAAACCATTGAAATTTATCGTAAATTGATTCATTTACCCTTAGTGTTATCGTTTCCATCTGTTGTCTCTCTTGCCTATTGTTTTTAAAATTGTATCTAATTTAGTCAAATAAAAGAGCGATATCAGCCCATGCTTCCTTTACCTCTCCTCTAAAAGCGGCAAATCTTCCATGACCGATATCTCTACACTCTCATTATCAAAATCTTGAAACTCTATCTTAGAGTCTTTGAGCGTTTTTGTCGCTTTTGCCCCTAGTTTTTTGAGGTTTTCCACTCGTCCGAGGATGTTGCCGCTTCCCTCGCTGAGTTGTTTGTGTGCAGTGTCATAGCTGCTTGCAAGGGTTTTTATATGGTTGCCGACCTTGTTAAAACTCTCTGCGTACCCCACGACTTTGTCATAGAGTTTTCCCGCCTCGTCAAATAGTTTTGTCGCAAGAGTGTTGGACTGTTCGCTCTGCCAGTAGAGGTAGATAGTGCGAAGCGAGACGGTAAGCGTGGATGGATTTACGATGGCAATATGTTTTTTGAGAGCGTATTCGTAAAGTGACGGGTCTCTTTGAACAGCCAGCGCAAACGCCCCCTCGATGGGAACAAACATAAAGACATACTGCAAAGTTCCTATCTTATAGTGTGCATAGTCCTTGGAGTCCAGTGTGTCGATGTGGTTTTTAAACGAAGTTACCATATTTCCGATGGCAATGCCACGTTCCTCTTCACTCTCGGCTCTGATGTAAGCGTCATAATCATTGAGCGACACTTTAGAGTCTATAATCATGGTGCGTTCTTGAGGCAGTTTGATGATAACATCAGGGCGTTTTGTGTCGCCTTGTTCATCTTTGTAGCTCTGTTGCGTGTAGTAATGGACATTTTTAAGTAGTCCCGAATACTCCAGAACGCTCTCCAAAATCATCTCACCCCAACTTCCCTGTGTCTGCTTTTTACCTTTAAGTGCGGTTGTGAGATTTTGCGCCTCTTGGCTTATGCTCATCCCAGCTTTTGTCACTTGCTCTATCTCTTTTGAGAGTTCGGCAAACTTTTTCACGCTGCTCTCTTGCGTCTCTTCTACCTTTTTTTTGAAAGAATCAATGTTTTCTTTAAACGGTTTGAGGATGGTATCGAGCGACTTGAGAGAGGTTTCATCAAACTTTTTCAACTTACTATCTAAGTTGTTTTGCATGATTTCGTTTAGTTTAAGCTCTAGCTTTTTTCCCTGCTCCTCAAACTCGGCTTTTAGTTTTTGGTTGTTCTCTTGTTGGGCTTGAAGATTTGCTTTGAGTTCAGAGTTTTTCGATGTTGCCGCAGAGAGGTTTTCCCTCAAAGTGTCGATGGCGGCGAGATGCTCCGACACATTTTTGACAAGAGCCTCTTTGAGCAAAAGCAACTCTTCATTTTTTGCTCTTAGCATCTCACTATCTTTAGAGAGTCCTGCTATTTCTATCTCTCTTTGCTTCATCCCCTCTCTATGCTCACTTAGCGCAACTTGAAGCGCACTCTCTTTGCCCTGAAGCTCTGCTATTTGTTGCTTCAAAAAAGGAATAGCCGCAACCATCTCTCGTTTGTCTTTTAGCTCTTCAAGCAGATTTTCATCAATCACGCCACGCTGCAGGCTTTTTTTCAACCAAATAACAGAACCCGCCACCACACTCAAGAGCAGTGCTACTGCTATAATATTTGCTAATTCCATCTTTTGCCTTTTTTGAAAAAAACTGCTACTTTAAAACAATCGTTGGAAAGTAAGTGTGTAGCGTAACTGCCGTTTGCGCAGATATCTTTTTCATAAATTTCTCAAACTTATCTTCTTCATTCCAAAGTGGCTCACTCACACCGCTAAGTTCAACCACTCTCTTTTTTGCATCATACGCAACGCCGATGCTATCGACTAAACCGACATCTTTTGCTTGATGTGCAGTAAAGATATGTGCATTTGCAAAAGTGTCTCTTTTGTTGATGTCAAGTCCTCTGGCAGATGCGACATCTTTTGTGAAGAGGTCGTATGTTCCGTTTATGACTTTGTTTAGCTCATTTTTCTCATATTCTGTCCACTCCCTGTCACTCGCACCCACTTTTTTGTATTTTCCTGCTTGCACGCTTTGGGATTTTATGCCGATTTTTTGCATAAGCGCACTTACGTCAGCACCCTGCATGATAACACCAATGCTTCCGACCATTGAACCTGGATTTGCGATGATTTCACTCGCCCAGATGCTTGCATAGTAGCTTCCGCTGGCGATTGTGCCACTTGCGTAAACGACAACTGGTTTTTGCTCTTTTGCTCTTTTGATGGCATACGCAACTTCTATGGATGGAGCAACTGCACCGCCAGGAGAGTCAACATTTAGCAAAATCCCTTTTACAAATGTGTTTGACGCTGCCTCATCTATCTGCTTGACGACCTCGGAAACCTCCATGATAGGACCAGCAAGATGTATCTCTTCAAGGTTGTTTGGTTTCAAATCCTCTTCGCTTTGTGGCGCAAAAAGAAGAAAAAGAAGAAGCAAAAAAAGCATCGCTTTAAAATGCTCTTGGATAAACTTCATAACCGCTAAGATGGGAGAAAATATATTTTTTATAAACTGCATTTTTGTACTTTTCCGTTGATGTAAATTTGAGAGATATTATAGCGGTGGAGTATTAAATGGATGGCTAACTCATCGTTAGGCTCTTTGTCTAAGTCCAAAACAAGCATATCAGCGTTTTTTCCCTCTTTTATCTCGCCCGTGTTTAGCCCAAGAGCCTCTGCCGCATCTTTTGTCACGCTTTTTAGGAGTTGTTTTGCCAAATCCAAAAGAGGTAGGTTTGAGTGCATAAAAAGGGCGCATTTCATCTCTTCAAAGAGGTCAAGTTTATAGTTGGAGCTAAGTCCATCCGTTGCCAAAACCCAGTTGATATAGTGTTTTTGAACTTTTGCCAAATCGAGCGCACCGTTACCCAAAAGTCTGTTTGAGATAGGGCAGTGGATGATTGTATGCCCGTTGGATGCGAGGCTGCCCAGCTCCTCATCGCTTGCTTTTACTACATGAGTAAAGAGTGTTTTTTGCCCCTCAAAAGATGCTAAAAACTCCGCCGCACTGCTTGTTGCACTGCTCTGTTTGAGCAGATTCTCAAAAAAGCCCTTAAAATCTCCCTCGCTTTTGTCAAGCCACTCTCTCTCGGCGTTGCTCTCCATGAAATGTGCGGTGAGTTTTAGACCCTCATTTTTAACTATTTGGAGTGCTTTTTGGATTAAAATCGGATGGACGGAGTAGGGCGAGTGGATGGCAACGGCTGGGTAAAAACCCTCTCTTTGAGCACTTTTTGAAGCATCAAGCCTTGCTATAAAATCTCCAAAAAGTGCGTCTGCCATAGTTGCTTGTGAGCCGATAAGCTCATTGAAAAAAACTACATTTTGCGGGGAGGAAGCGCAAACTTCCAAGTCCATCCCATGCGAGCTGATAGCACCAAAAGTTGTGATACCGCTCTCAAGCATAGCATCAACTGCCCTTTGCATACACTCTTTGCCACAACTGCTCATGAGGGATTCACGGTTTTCTATAACACTGTAGAGCCACGAGATAAAATCTCCATAAGAGAGGCTTGTTTTGTTGGCACTAAACTCAATGTGGACATGAGTGTTGATGAGTCCTGGCATCAAAAGAGAGTTTTTTTTGAGTTTGATGACATCGGCATCTTTGAACTCTTTTTGCAGCTCTTCAAGCGGAGCAATTTTGCGTATAGTTGTATCAAAGGCGACAGCCATATCTTTTAAAAGCACATCGGGTGTCAAAATATAGTTTGGAGTAATTATCTGCATTAGGTATCTTTTTGAAAAATTTAAACTAGATTATGCTTTATTTAGATAAAATAGCCGCTTAAAAAAACAATAGACTTCTTGCAAAACTTAAAACTAAGTGAACGATTCTGCAGCATAGCGAAGCCTTAGTGAACGTGTTTTTAGTTTGGCAAGAAGTCTAATAATCAAAAAGGTAAAGTATGAAAATAGTAGTTATTCAAGGACCAAATCTCAATATGCTCGGTATAAGAGAGCAACAAGTTTACGGTGCGATGAAGTTGGAGCAGATTCATGCGCAGATGAGAGATTTTGCAGAGCAAAGCGGGATAGAGATAGAGTTTTTTCAGAGCAATTTCGAGGGCGAAATCGTTGATAAAATCCAAGAATGTTATGGCGATGCACAGGGTATCATCATCAACCCAGCGGCATATACACACACATCTATAGCTATTCGTGACGCAATTTCAGCGGTAAATCTTCCGACAATTGAAGTGCATATCAGCAACTTACACCGCCGTGAAGAGTTTAGAAAACAAAATATGGTTGCAGCGGTTTGTACATCTTCTATCGTTGGATTTGGTCCTTTTGGATACCATATGGCAATGGTTGGAATGGTGCAGATTTTCAATGAAATCAGAGCAGTTCAAGAGATGCAAAAGCATACCGCTCAAGCAGAGTAGTTATGTACATTCAGCGTAAATTGAATGAGAGGCTTACCACTTTTAAAAATTTACGCTCCTTTGGGTTAAGAAGCCCAAAGAGTTCACACCGCTACAAAGTTACTGTTGGAGTGGGTGGAAATGTAGGCGATGTGTTTAGAAGGCTTGAGCATCTTTATATCTATCTAGGGCGAGACAAAAGGGTTGAACTGTTGCAAAAATCATTGATTTTGAAAAATCCTCCGTTTGGGTTTACCAAGCAGGATGATTTTTTTAACTCAATCATTATAGTAAAAACGAGTATGCAGCCGATGATTTTTTTAGATTATTTGATGCGAGTAGAGAAAAAATTTGCACGCAAAAGAAGTTTTGCCAATGCTCCAAGGACGCTTGATTTGGATATTATATTTTTTGACAAGAGGGTTGTTACAACACCCAAACTTCAAATCCCGCATGCTCATTGGGCGAAAAGAGAGAGTGTGCTTATTCCACTAGCGGATATAAATAGATGAAGATACTCACTTTTACGGGCAAAACCCCATCCGAAGCACTTAAAAAAGCAAAAATGAGTCCTCATTACAGCCAGATGCTTCATATCGACACAAAAGAGATACAAAAAAAATCACTCGGTCGTGAAGCACTCTATGAGATAATTATGGGGATAGAGAGTGATTTGGAGCAGACGTACCAAAAAACAGCACCGATTCCAAAAGATGGCAGACCACTTACTCAAAAGAGTGCTGATGTTCTTTATGATATCTCATACGCCGCACAGCAGATATCCAAAATCGCAGATGTAAAAGACCCGCTTTATAGCTATACAGAGCAAGTGCCACAAAGCACATTTGAGCCAAAAGAGCTTAAAGAGATAAAATCGGAAATCGCAAAGCTTGGCGACAAGGTCAAGATTATTCAAAATATGTTTTGGGAAGAAAAAGCACCAGATTTAGAGAGCCATATCCCATCAGAATTTGCAGAAATCTATAGACTTGCATCGCAAAGCGGCATGAACAGAGAACATCTCGATGCTATTATGAGGATGACACTGGAACTTATGCCATTTAAAATGAGAGAAAATTCGACAACAATCAAGAGATATTTTCAGACGGTTTTGCGAAAAATGGTGCCGATACGGCTTGAGAGTACACCATCCATAGGAAACAAAAAAGTGATAATGCTTGTTGGTCCAACTGGTGTAGGCAAAACAACATCGGTAGCAAAACTCGCCGCACGCTACTCCTACTTGATGGAAAAAAAGTACAAAGTCGGCTTGGTTGTGCTTGATACTTACCGCATCGGAGCGGTAGAACAGCTGATGCAGTATGCAAGGATGATGAAGCTAGGTATCGAGACGGTTGTTGACCCTGTGGATTTTGCAAGTGCGCTTGATTCGCTAAGATATTGTGACTATATACTCATCGATACTATGGGTTCAAGCCCTTACGATAGAAAAAAGATAGAGAAGATATATGAGTGTTTAGAGGGAAATGACGTCAAGTATAACATCGATGTTGTTTTGGTTGTGCCAAGCTCTATCAAGTACGAAGACCTAAGGGCAACATATGAAAATTTTTCAGCCCTTAACATCGACACGCTTATGTTTACAAAGCTTGATGAAACAAGAGGTTTTGGCAATATATTTTCTCTTGCGTATGAGACCAAAAAACCAATAAGCTACTTTTCTGTGGGGCAGGAAGTGCCAGAGGATTTGGTGTGTGCGAGCAGCGACTTTTTAGTGGAATGTTTGCTTGAGGGTTTTAACAGGAGCAAAGCATGATAGGACATCAGGCAAAAAAGCTTGAAGAACTTGTCTCTTCAAACGCTACAAAAAAATCTAAAAAAACCCGTTTTATTGCTATTACAAGCGGAAAGGGCGGTGTTGGGAAGAGTACGATAAGTTCCAATTTGGCATATCTTCTCTCTCAAAGCGGTTTCAATGTCGGGATTTTTGATGCAGATATCGGTTTGGCAAATTTGGATGTTATGTTCAATGTCAAGATTAAGAAAAACATTCTTCATGTACTCAAAGGCGAGGCAACAGTTTCGGATATCTTGATTCCTATCACGAGAAATCTCATACTTATCCCAGGTGAGAGCGGCGATGAGATACTCAAATACTCCGATAGAGCCCTTTTTGAGAGATTTATGAATGAAGCTGAAGTTTTAGATAAGCTTGATTTTATGATTATTGACACTGGTGCGGGAATCGGAGAGCATATACAGATGTTTTTGGATGCGGCTGATGATGTGGTTGTTGTGACTGTTCCTGACCCCGCTGCCATTACAGATGCTTATGCGACCATCAAAACTATTGCGGCAACAAGAGCTGATATTGGGCTTATCATGAACCAAGTCAAAGGCGAGAGAGAGGCAGTTGCGGTTTATGAGAAGATTAAAAAAGTAGCACTTGCAAATATCGGAAACGGACTTAATCTAAAGCTTGTCGGAAAGATAGACAGTGATATCAAAGTTGCAACTTCTGTAAAACAAAGAACGCTTTTTAGTGCCGCTTATCCGAACTCCTCTGTTTATAAAGATATCGCCGCAATAGCAAACAGTATAGCTGGGAATTTGGAACGAAATGTGCTAGTTTCTCCAAGCGAGAGTGGATTATCTGGGCTTTTTAAACGTTTAGTTAGACATTTTTAAATTCAATTTGGGACAAGAGTATATGGTTGGTGAGAATTTTGTATATTTCTTTACTGTCCAAGGTTTTTTTGTAGGGATAGTATTTGGCGTATTAAAATCATTCAGTGCAGAGGAACTTTTAATTTATACTTTTTTTATTACTATATTTTTTTATCTCTTCTTTCATG
>JAOTSA010000063.1 GCA_030247515.1 Sulfurimonas sp.
TATTGTCTTTGTCGGTACAGAGTATGATTCCTATAGTCGGATTGTCATTTTCTGCTTTTTCCAAATCGTTATACATTCGCACATACATGTCCATTTGCCCTACATCTTGATGGGTTAGTTTTCCTCTTTTTAGGTCTATTATGACAAAACATTTCAAGATGTAGTTGTAAAAAACTAGGTCTATGTAAAAGTCGCTTGTCTCTGTTTTGATTCTTTTTTGTCTAGCTACAAATGCAAAACCTCGTCCAAGTTCAAGTAAAAAATCTTGTATCTTTTCGATGAGTGCAGATTCTAAGTCGCTTTCATAAAAAGCATTGTTTTGTTTGAGGTCTAAAAATTCTAAAACATAAGGGTCTTTGATGATATCTTTTGAGGTGAGTTGTAAATCTTTTGTGTTTTCTTTAGCTTCATTTATGACTGGCTGTTTTTCTTTGCTTGAGATGATTCTTTCATAGTAAAAAGTACCGATTTGTCTCTCTAATGCTCTTACGCTCCAGTTCGATTTAGCTGATTCCTCTGTGTACCAAAGCCGTGCTTGTGGATTATCTATCCTCATGATAAGTCGATAATGACTCCAACTCAATTCGCTACACAGTGTGGAGCGAATTGGGAAACAGTTATAGAACTGTCTCATATTTCTAAGATTTTGCTGAGTAAACCCTTTGCCGAAATCTTTTGAAAGTTTTGACGAAAGCTCTTTTATGAGATACGAACCATATTTGGCTCTATCTTTACCGTTTTGTTCTTCCTCTACGATTTGCTGACCGATATTCCAGTAAGCCTCAACCATTATGAAGTTCACTTGTCTATAAGCGTTGTCTCTAGCACTCTGGAGGATATTTTTTATGTTCAGATACAAATCATTGTTTTTCACTATATCACTCATCTATAAATCTCCCTCTGCGCCCGCTTAACTACAAACTCTGAGTTTTCTACATGTAAGACTCTCTCGGCTCTTGTTTTGATGCTTATGTTAAATGATATATGCGTAAGTACATCGTAAATATCGCTATCCTCGGCTTCAAAGATTACTTTTAAGTCATTGAGCTGAGATTCGATGATGGCTAGGTTGGTGTTTTTATGCGTCAGCAGATAATCTACAAAATAGCGTTTGCCTCTTTTACCGCCTATTGGCTTTCGTCCGTCGGTAAAATAGTACTCTCTGAGGATGTTCGATTCAGACCAATCACTACTTTTGATTTTAGGGTCGATTAGCTTAGAGCGGGTATCTGATTCTAAATATGCCATTAAACACCAAAATTAATATATTTGATTTAATTATAGCTTGTATTTGTGCCTAAGTAGTTGAAAATTGAAAAAAGATGTAAGACAACGGTAATGTTAAAGTTTTAGAGAGCTTACGCACTTTTAAAAAGTGCGTAAATCAACTACTCCTTTAGTCGTTTTATGTCTGCACCGACTGCTTGGAGTTTTTTTTCTAGTGAGTCATAGCCACGGTCTAGGTGGTAGATGCGGTGTACGGATGTTACGCCATCTGCCACCAGACCTGCCAAAACAAGTGCGCTTGATGCACGCAAGTCTGTTGCCATGACATCTGTTCCGCTTAGTTTGGATTTGCCGTTTACGGTGGCGATATTTCCGTTTAGAGAGATATCTGCTCCCATTCTCTGAAGTTCGCTCACATGCATGAAGCGATTTTCAAAAAGTCTCTCTTCTATGATGGAAGTACCGTCTGCTTGTGTTGCAAGGGCTAAAAACTGTGCTTGCATGTCGGTTGGAAATGCTGGGTACTCTTGCGTGACTATCTTAACATGTTTGATGATTTGTGATGGGTGGATAGTTATGGTGTCCTCGGTGATGGTAAACTTGCTTCCCATCTCTTCAAGCTTGGAGAGTACCGCACCTAAGTGCTTTGCATTTACATTTTTAAGAGTAAGTTCTGACCTTGTTATAGCACCCGCACAAAGGTATGTTCCCGCTTCAATGCGGTCTGGGATAACGCTAAAAGGTTCTATCTCCAAAAGTGTACCGCCTGTTCCATGAATGGTCAGCATGGCTGTTGCGATACCCTCTATCTTAACGCCGCTTGCATTTAGTATCTCGCAAAGCTGTACAACCTCTGGCTCTCTTGCGGCGTTTGTGATGGTTGTAATTCCATTTGCAAGAGCTGCCGCCATGACTATGTTGGCTGTTCCCGTAACGGTTATTTTGTCAAAGATGATATTGCATCCATGAAGCCCATTTGGTGCGATAGCGTGGATGTAGCCAGCTTCGATGTTGATAACTGCTCCCATCTGCTCTAACGCTTTAAGATGTAAGTCAACTGGTCGCTGTCCTATGGCACATCCCCCAGGTAGAGAGACTTCACAATGCCCAAATCTTGCCAAAATCGGACCAAGCACAAGGATAGAAGCACGCATGGTTCTAACGATATCGTACGTTGCTTTTGTTTGCGTGAGTGTCGTGGTGTCGATGGTTGTGCTTGCTTCCTCTTCCCAAGTAGATGTACACTCTGCTCCGAGATTTGAGAGAAGTTTTAATAGAGTTTTGATATCTGCAACGTGGGGTAAATTTTTTATAGTAACTCTGTTTTTAGCAAGTATCGCCATTGCGATAAGCGGAAGAGCGGCATTTTTTGCACCTGAAATCTTTATCTCTCCATGAAGAGAGGGGCTTTTGTTGATTTGTAAATAATCCATAATTGTCTTTACTGTTAAAATACGCAATTATACTCTGTTTTGGTATAATCCACTAAATCAACATAGGAAAAACGATGAGTTCAGCCTTAGATAGATTGAAAAATTTAACCAATAAAATCTCCAGTTACGAGCGTGCCAGAAAAGATAACTTGGTTATATTGCAAAACCTTTATAGTGAACTTGGCATCCATCAAAAAGTAGAAGAGTTTAATGAACTTTTCAATTTTAAAGCCATAAACCTCTCTGGCGCATCGCTTCAAAGCGAGAGTTTGGGCGAGATAAAAAAGGGAAAATACCTTCAGATACTCGCCATCGGCTATGACAAAGAGGCGGTTGTTAAGAGCAAAAATGTCTCTTTGGGCTATTTTGGAAAAGCTGAAAATGTCGATGTCCTGCTAAAAAACAAGATAGTAGAATTTATCATTCGGTTTCGTTTTGAGAAGAGTTTTATGACGCTTGAACATTATCATGTTATGTTGGAATCTTTTCAAAATGTTGAGTGAAATTTGCTGATATTTTTAGATGTAGAGACAACAGGCTTAGAGAGTAGCGATAAAATCTGCTCCATCGGTCTCATCGGTGTTGGCAAAAATGAGCTTTTTTCGGTTTATGAACTTCTAAATGAGGGCAAAAAAATTCCTCCTAAAGCCTCAAGCATCAACCACATTACCAATGAGATGATTCAAGGAAAACCGCCACTTAAAGAGAGTGCGGCATGGAAATTTTTACAAGAACATAACCAAGAAGATGCGACGTTGGTGGCGCATAACGTGAGCTTTGATATGAAAATGCTTTTTGAGAGCGGATTTGTTTGGATGGGCAAGAGCATCGACACGCTAAGGGTAACCAAGCATCTCATCCCAGAGTGCGACTACTTCTCTCTACAGTTTTTACGCTATGAACTCAGGCTTTATAAAACAGAGAAAAAAGAGGCTTTAAAATATCCGCAACTTAAAAACGAATGTGATATTCTCCCACACAATGCACTCAGTGACGCACTGCTTACAAAATTTCTCTATGAGTGCCTTTTGGAGATAAAAGGGCATGAAGAGCTTGTGAAACTTACCAAAAAAAATGTGCTTGTCGCAAAACTTGATTTTGGCAAATATAGCGGTCGTTACATAGAAGAGATTGCGATGTACGATAGAGGATATCTGGAGTGGGTACTCTCAAACATAGCTGATTTGGATGAAGATTTGCGTTATAGCATAGAGAGGTATTTATAAAATGTTATACTTTCGCAAAAATAAAATCTGTAAGGGGTCTTTTTGAAGGTAGCTGTTGAGTGCAAATCGCCGCTTTTGCAAAAATCACTGGAAATTTTTTTGCAGAAGCATCTTAGCTCTTTAAAAAATTGTGATATCGTGGTTAGAGATGTAAAAATGCCAAGCGATGGAAGAACTTTTTATATATCCAGCACGCAAGATGCAGATTTGATAAAACCTTTTTCCAAATCACAACTTATTTTAGCCCTTGAAAAACGGTATGCAGGTGTAAATCAAGAGGATTCAAATCCCTCCGATAGAGTGCGTTTAGCATATGAAGAGGATGATGAGGTTTTGGATTTTGCTATTTTGCAAAGACGGATAGAGGCGTTGACAAAAGAGTATCAAGAAAATATTTTAAGAACGGTGCGTGCATTTTATGAAAAGTAGTCCAATAACAAAAAAGATAGTGGCGGGAAGATTTAAAAACAAGATTTTAAAACTCCCCTCAAAAACAACCACAAGAAGTTCTAAAGCCATCGTGCTAGAGTCCTTTTTTAACACTATTCAGTTTGATATCATTGATGCTACTTTTGTGGAACTTTTTTCTGGAAGCGGTTCGGTTGGACTTGAAGCACTTAGCCGTGGTGCAAAAAAAATCATCTTTATGGAGCGTGACAGTGATGCACTCAGGGTTTTAAAAGCAAATATCGCACAAACCGACCCATCTATGTGTGAAATCTATAGCGGCGATACTTTTGCAAATATCGCTTCTGTTGTCAAAACGCTTCAAAGAAAAGGCGAAGATGCCTATTTTTACATCGACCCGCCCTTTAGCATACGTGAGGGGATGGAAGATATCTATGACAAAACCATCGCACTTATCGCTTCACTTCCAAAAGAGTGCGTAAAACTCATCATCATAGAACACATGAGTACGCTTGAACTACCGCAAAATATTGGCATCTATGTTATGAAAAAATCAAAAAAATTTGGAAATACTGCACTTACTTATTTCATAGGTGAGTGAATTGGAATAGTAGTTGCTTTTAATGTCCTAATTAAGGATTTATGATGCGAACAATTATTCTCTTTTTACTTGCTCTCTCAACGCTTTTTGGCGCAAAGATAAACGATGTTGCCAACATTGTTGGCGTGAGAGACAACCATCTTATCGGCTACTCATTGGTTGTCGGTCTTGAAAAAACAGGCGATGGTACAACTTCAAAATTTACCCTCCAGTCAATTGCAAACATGTTAAAAGCGATGAATATTGACATGAAGCCCATAGACATCAAGTCAAAAAACGTTGCGGCAGTTGTCGTTACGGCTGAACTTGCTCCTTTTGCAAGACAGGGCGATAAGCTTAACATAACCGTCTCTTCCATAGGCGATGCAAAATCTCTTGAGGGTGGAACACTTCTTATGACACCGCTTAAAGGGGTGGATGGAAAGATTTATGCACTTGCACAAGGCGCACTTAGTATCGGTGGAAGGAACGTCAAAGGTGCAGACAAATCGCACCCTACAACGGGAGTTATTTATGATGGCGGTTTGGTTGAGAGAGAGATTCCTATAGATTTGTATAACCAAGAGTATGTAACACTCTCTTTAAAAGAGGCAAATTTTAAAAACAGCGTATCTATCCAAAAAAGCCTAAATAACTTTTACAGCACAGAGGTTGCCGTGGCGATGGACTCAAGAACTGTAAAGCTCAAAAAACCGCAAAACAAGACCATGATTGAGTTTTTGGCTGAGGTTCAAGGGTTGAATATTGAGCATGAAGTGCAAGATAGAATCGTTATCAATGAGCGTACGGGGACGATTATTTCAGGAATTGACATCTCTATCAAACCAATTATTATGACACATGGCGATATTACTATCAAGATAACAGAACAAGATGACGTTAGCAAGCCCGCAGGCTCTATGGTAGTGGATAAAAATATGGTTATAGGGCTTAATGAAAATGAACTTTATGCAAAGACAGGAACGACAACGGTTGCAAATCTGGTTCGCTCTTTGCAAAAACTCGGAGCAAAGCCAAAAGACATTATCTCTATTTTAGAAGCGATGAAGAGTGCTGGAAGCATCTCTGCTGAATTGAAGTTGATATGATGCAAAGTATGAACTCTTTAAACCTACAATCTGCACTCATTTCGCAGCAGCAGATTCCAAAGATAGATGCAAAAGTAGAAGATGCAAAGTTAAAAGAGCAAACCGATGCGTTTGAGTCGGTAATCATCAAAATGCTTATGGATAGTGCTTTGGAAGATGAGAAAAACATATTTTCAGATGCAAACGACCCAGGGGATAAAATCTATAAGTCTATGTATCGTGAAGAGCTTTCAAAAGCAAGTGCAGGGAGCTTTGGATTTTCCCAAATGCTTTATGAGTTTTTGAGCCAAAAACGCTCTTGATTTTTTCTCTTTTGTGCCGATATGGTTTGATAAGAACTATACTAACGTATGAAAAAGGATAAAAGATGGTTTCACAATTAAATAGTGCAAATGTACGCACTGCATATGCAAACAGTTTTGGAGAAAGTAGAGAGGCTACACAAAAGAGTGCCTTGAATGTTTCAAAGCAGGGTGATTTGAGTAAAGTTGACCAAATCAAAGAGGCTTTGGCATCTGGTGAATATAAGATAAATTTACAAGCTCTTTCCCAAAAGATGGCGCAAGAGTTATTGTAGGTTTTTAGACTAAACAAAAGGATGGGTTATGCTTTCATATCATTTACAGAGCGCACTTAGCGACTTAAGAGATTTAATCAAAATTACAGAATCTGACATGGAAGATATAAAAGTAGCAAACCATAACCCACAGTTTGAGAGACTCAAACTAAAAGAGGAGAAGCTGAAGAGTTTTGAAGCGAAAAAAGCGATGATTGACCATGAGATCGCTTTGCTTATAGCTGCAAATCCTCGTGCGGCGTTACCAGAACTTTTGAGTGAAGAGCAACATGCTTTTCTTGGCGATTTTAAGACAGAACTCCAGAATCTCCGTGATGCAAACAAGCGTTATGCAAAGTTGGTTTTGGCAGTGAGTAACCTTTATAACACTTTTTTAGAGCGAGTGATGCCTACAGAGATGCAGGGATACAATAGAGTTGCTTCAAAAGAGGCAACCTTTTTAAAAGTGAGGGTGTAATGGGTACTTCTATATTTAACACATTAAATATTGGCTATAGCGGGCTAAGTGCTGCACAAGCAGGTGTCAGCACAACAAGTCACAACATAACAAACGCCGAGAGCAGTGGATATACAAGACAAAGAGTTATACAGTCTGCCGCACTTCCTCTCTCCATGTCAACGGGAAATGTTGGTAATGGTGTGCAAGTCATGGATATTGCCAGAGTTTTTGACAACTTTGTTTATGATAGATATACTGGGATATCTTCAGATAAAGAGTACTCCGATTTTACAAAAACAACACTTGAGACGCTCTCAACTTATTTTCCAGAGATTGACGGTGTGGGTATCAAATCAGACATGCAAGAGTACTATAACATGTGGCAGTCGTTCGCAGATAACCCAGATAATGATGCCATGAAGCTTGCACTTGCAAAGCAGACAGAAGCTCTTTCAGAGGGTATAGTTGCAACGCAAAACAAGATTTTAGAACTACAGTCATCACTCAACCAACAGCTTAAGGTAAGTGTTGATGAGGTAAATGTACTCGCAAAAGAGCTTGCAGATGTCAATATCTCTATAGAAATCGCAGAATCTGGCGGGGCATATACTGCAAATGATTTAAGAGATAAAAGAAATTTTATTGAACTGGACTTGGCAAGACTTATCGGTGCGGATTCTATGAGTGGTCAGATAGAGTCAAATATTGGGTTTGATAGCTTCTCTAATGAAAAAAGCGGAAGTTACACGCTTAATGTCAATGGTTTTAACATTGTTGATGGCGGGACATTTCACCCGATTCATATCTCAAATGCTCAAAATCCAAATGGGTTTTACGAGCTTTCTTATGAACGACAAGACGGTGTTTTGATTTCCATGGGTGAGAAAGTGGCAGGCGGAAAAATTGGTGCTATTCTTGATTTGAGAGGAGACAAGATTTTAGGCAACTCTTTGGGAACTCCTTCTAATGGAACGTTGCAAAAAGTTGTAGATGAGATGAACGGATTTGCTACCGCACTTATTGAGTCAACAAACAACCTTTATGCTTCAAGCGCAACAGCAGGCATGGTTTCTAACAAGCTCGATATAAGCGAGTCACAGGCACTTTTGGATACTTCACTCAACATAAAAGGCGGCTCTTTTGATGTTGTTGTTTATGATATAGATGGAAATATCACTGCTAGAAAAACTATCAATATCAATAGCCTTACGACAATGAGCGGTGAAGCAGGCTCAAACTCCATAGAGGGGCAGATAGCAGGGCAAAGTGATGATAATGCAGATGGCAATGCCAACAATGATATTGATGATTTTGTCCAGTTTCATTTAGCAACGCATGCAAATGCGCAAAAGTCTGTAGAGCTTGTCATGGATAACAATTATGAATCAAAGGGTTATAGATTTGCCATAGAGGACAATCTTCAAACGTCTGGATTTGGTTCGGGTTCAAATTTTGCTGGTGCACTAGGACTTAGCAGATTTTTTGATGGGAATAATGCTTCAAATATAAATTTAAATCATGCGTTTAGAGAGAATCCAACAAATATTTTGGCTGGAAAATCTCCAGTATCAGGCGATAATACTCTAGCACTAGACATGGTACAGCAACAGTTTGAAGAGTATGCTTTTGATATAACAGGAGCTTCTTACGAAACAACGCTTTATGGCATGTTTGATGTTGTTGCAACAGAGGTTGGTGTGAGAACAAACGAAGCTATTTCAAACAATCAGACCATTACCGCACAGTTTAATGCTACAGAACTTGAGTACTCCTCAGTTTCAAAAGTAAGCATAGATGAGGAGCTTGCGAACCTTATCAAGTACCAAACTTCCTATGGTGCCGCTTCAAAGATTATTACTACTATTGATCAGATGATGCAAACACTCCTTGGAATCAAGCAGTAGCGCATAGATGCCGAAGTTTAGTATTTTTATACTTTTTTTTATACTTTTTTTCTCATTTTTCGGCTCTCTGTTTTATGGAGTTGATGCTTATGCTTTACGGAGCGATGCTATCTTGATTGCACCCTCTTTAGAGTATCCTCTTGGCACAGATAGACTTGGCAGAGATATCTTAGCAAGGTTGATAGAGGGTGGAAAAGTCTCTCTCATAATAGGGGTTGGAAGTGCTTTTATAGCCTCCATGATAGGACTTTTACTCGGCTCTATGGCGGGTTATTTTCGAGGTACTATAGATAAGGGTTTTGTCGTTTTAGTTGATTTGTTTTTGACTTTTCCTACTTTTTTCCTTCTCTTGGCACTCGTAAGTTATGTAAATGCCTCTTCATTGGTTCTCATAGTCATCATCTCCATTACAGGTTGGATGACAACGGCAAGACTTATTCGTTCAGAGAGCTTTCAAATCACTTCCAAACCATACATCAAAATCCTAAATATCGCAAAAGTAAACAAACTGAAGATACTCTTTAAGTATTACGCCCCGCTTTTAGCTCCCATCTATTTTGTAAGCTTTACTTTTGGAGTAGGCGGTGCGATTTTGGCGGAGTCTGGACTTAGCTTTTTGGGGCTTGGCATCGTCGCACCGCAGATGAGCTGGGGAACAATTTTAAGTAGCGGAAAAGATGTTGTAGAGATAGCATGGTGGGTAAGTTTTTTCCCAGGACTTATGATATTTTTGGTAACTTTTGCTCTGATAAATATCTCCAACTATCTACAAGGTTTAACGAACCAAAAACAGATACAGAGTTGATATTAGATATAATCCCATTATGAAATTTACGAGGAATATATAATGATTTTAATGATTGACAATTATGACAGTTTTACATACAACATCGTTCAGTATTGCAGAGAACTTGGTGCTGATTTGAAAATTATCAGAAATGATGAGCTAAGTGTGGAAGAGATAGAAGCACTCCATCCAGAAAAAATCATCATCTCTCCAGGTCCAGCAACACCTGATGATGCAGGGGTTACGCTTCAAGTTATTGAGCATTTTAAAGACAAACTCCCTATTTTAGGCATTTGCTTGGGACATCAAAGCATCGCTCAGGCATTTGGTGCAAAAGTGGTTCGTGCAAAACACATGATGCACGGCAAAACCTCTATCATGCACCGCACTGGGGAGTGTAGGATTTTTGATGCTATCCCAGAGGAGTTTGTAGCGACAAGATATCACTCGCTTATCGTGGAGAAAGATTCACTTCCTCAAAACATAGAACCAACGGCATATAGCACAGATGATAATGAAATCATGGCACTTAAAGTCAAAGACAGAGAGATATACGGCGTTCAATTTCATCCAGAATCCATTATGAGCCAGTACGGTCATGAGATGATAGGCAATTTTCTAAAGATATGAGCAACATTCTTGTTTTGTCTCTTATTCTAGTTATAGATACACTGCTTTTAATTTTTCAAATCAGTGAACTATCTATATCTTACGATGAAACAACTCTTTTAAATGGCAGTTTTTCATCTCTTCAACTTCTTATCAAAGCTTCTTTTGAGATTTTTGGAAAAAATGATTTTGCTCTTCGTTTTCCGATGATTTTTATGCACATCATGAGTGTGATTCTGCTCTACAGCATCACTAAAGAGTATGTTAAACTAGAGCGAAGTCGTATTTGGTTGATTCTTGTTTTTATTCTTTTACCAGGTGTGATGAGTTCTGCCATAGTTGTAAACAAAGCAGGTTTTATCCTCTTTGGGCTACTTCTTTTTGTCTATGTTTATAAACGTTTTTCACAACGCTTTTACTATCCTCTTTTGATTTTTTATATGACGATTGAGGGCAATTTCGTCTATCTTTTTATGGCACTTTCCCTGTTTTCTCTCTACACAAAAAACAGAAATTTCTTTCTCCTAAATACCGTACTTACAGCAAGCTCCCTTTTTCTTTACGGTATAGATATACACGGCTCGCCAAGAGGCTTTTTCCTTGATTCTATAGGGCTTTACGCAGCGATTTTTACCCCGATTATTTTTGTCTATCTTTTTTATGTTCTTTATAGAAAATTACTAACAAAAGATATTGATATATTATGGTTTATTGCAGCCATAACGCTTGTGTTATCGCTTCTTTTGTCCTTTAGACAAAAAATCGCCATAGAGTATTTTGCTCCATATATTGTTTTATCTCTTCCGCTTGTTGCACAGACATTTGAACACTCCTATAGAGTGCGCCTAAATCAGTTCAGAAAAAACTATAAAACTATTTTTATTATCTCTTTGGTATTTCTTGTCATCAACAGCTCTGTTGTTTTTTTCAACAAATATCTCTATCTTGTAGTACAGCAGCCAAGAAAGCACTTTACTTATAAGATGCATGTCGCAAAAGAACTTGCTGCAGAGCTGAAAAACAGAGGTATTGAGTGTGTGGAAACAGGTAAGAAAATGGCACCAAGATTAGAGTTTATGG
>JAOTSA010000180.1 GCA_030247515.1 Sulfurimonas sp.
AACCAAAAGAGAGCAAACCAAAAGAGTTGCGCCTTACTTTTAAAGAGAAAATCGCACTTGAAAAACTACCGCTTGAAATAGATGCTCTTGAAGCCAAAATAGACGAAAAAAACAGTTGTTTGGCAAACCCTGCATGCTATGAAAAGATAGGCATAACACAACTCGCCCGTGAACTTGAAGAGTTAAAAAATCTTTATGAAGAAAAAGTGGAAGAGTTGCTGATGATTCAGGAGAAAGAGGAAGAGATAAACAACGCATAAATGCGTTATTTACTTTTGCGCCTCTTTAAGCGTGTCTGCTATCAAAAACGCCAGTTCTAAAGCTTGGTCAGCGTTAAGGCGAGGGTCACAGTGAGTATGGTAACGAGAGCTTAAATCCTCTTCAGTTACAACAAATGAACCGCCGATACACTCAGTTACATTTTTACCAGTCATCTCTAAGTGTACTCCGCCTGCAAATGTTCCCTCAGATTTGTGTACTTGGAAAAACTGCTTCATTTCTGTAAGTATAGCATCGACTGGGCGTGTTTTGAAGTTGTTTGATGATTTGATAGTATTTCCATGCATCGGGTCACAGCTCCAAAGAACTTTTTTACCCTCTCTCTCGATTGCACGGATAAGTTTTGGCATACCATCGCCAACTTTGTCTGCTCCCATTCTTACAATGATATTTAAACGTCCAGCTTCATTTTCAGGGTTCAAAATATCGCAAAGTCTTACCAAATCCTCAGGATCCATTGACGGACCAGCTTTGACACCGATAGGGTTTTTAATCCCTCTCATATACTCGATATGCGCACCGTCAAGTTGACGTGTTCTATCGCCTATCCAGAGCATATGTGCAGATGTGTCGTACCAATCTCCCGTAATAGAATCTCTTCTTGTAAACGCCTCTTCATACGGGAGTAAAAGTGCTTCATGCGATGTATAAAAATCTGTTTCACGAAGAGCTCTATGAGTTTTGGATGAGATACCGCATGCTTCCATAAACTTTAAAGTCTTTCCAATCTCCTCAGCCAAATCTTCATACTTTTTACTGATTTCACTCTGATGTGTAAAGTCAAGATTCCATTTATGAACCTCGTGCAAATCAGCCAAACCGCCAGATGCAAACGCACGTAAAAGATTTAGTGTTGCAGCCGATTGGTTGTAAGCTTTTATCATTCTTTGCGGGTCTGGAATACGTGCTTCGGACGTAAACTCAACGCCATTGATGATATCTCCACGGTAAGCATCCAGTGTTATGCCATCAATAGTTTCAGTGTCGCTTGAGCGTGGTTTTGCAAATTGACCGCCAACACGACCTATTTTGATAACAGGAAGACCACCCGCATATGTCATCACGACTGCCATTTGCAAAATCGCTTTAAATGTATCACGGATGTTATGTGCATGAAACTCACTAAAACTCTCAGCACAATCACCGCCTTGAAGTAAAAAAGCCTTTCCTTCAGAAGCGTTTGCCAACTGTGCCTTTAGGGAGCGTGCTTCACCAGCAAAAACAAGCGGAGGATAGTTTTTTAACTCATCCAAAACACGCTTAAGCTCCCCCAAATCTTGGTAGGTTGGTTGTTGTACGATAGGTTTTTCTCTCCAGCTTGATGGACTCCAAATACTCATTGTCATACCTTTAAATT